>NZ_JBJPHU010000032.1:11644-70918 GCF_052939515.1 Phormidesmis sp. 146-33 | reverse complement strand
CGCCCACCTATCAGGCGTTATTAGGTTTTCTAGGTTCATGACTTCACTCTACCTCCTTTACTTCTACGATAGGAGATCTTGGTAATGACAAGCAAAAATGGGGGATTTAGGGGGCGAAGGATCTCAGCAATGACCGATCGATCAACTTGTGTGTACACAGCAGACTTACAGGCTGGGGGCAGACTTACAGGCTGGGGGCGGGTAGATATGATAAACGATACTTTTCAAACATCCTCTGAGGGGCTTTCGGATCATTCTCTTCAAAGTCCTTCACGGTTGGGGAATTGGGGGCTGAGTGGATTAATCACCATAGCGAAAGATTTCATCGAATCTATGTAGTTTTAATCAATGTTCAATAGTTAATGTCAAACGTTCAGTGTCGTACGTCTGACCGCTCGCAACTGAGCAAACTGAGAGAAATTTGGGCAGTGTAGAGTCAGAAAAAGCCTAGAAAGCGAGATGGGTGCTTTTGATGTTTTCTGATATCGTCACCGAGTTTCACGCAGGATTAACCCCGCCCGTTTTGTCTCAAGGGAAAACGGATGCCCTCCAGTTAGAATCAACGCTACAAGAACTGCCGCTCTATAACTTTCAGGTAGATTTGCGCTGTTTGGGCAGTCAAGTTGCTCAAGTGTTTCAGCAATATCCACTGTTGCCAGGTGTGATTTTGACCCGCGAAAATCAGTTTGTCGGCATGGTTTCTCGTCAGTGTCTATTGGAGTATTTGCTGCGCCCTCATGGGATAGAACTGTTTCTCCACAAGCCGTTGGGAGTTTTGCACAGCTACACCCAGACCAAAAATCTCATTCTCAGTGGAGACACCCCGATTTTACTTGGCGCACAACAAGCCCTGCGACGATCGCCCGATTTGCTCCGTGACCCGATCGTGCTACAACTCGAACCCGGAGTCTACCGCCTATTAGACACTCACGAACTCAACATCGCCTACTGGCACATTCGCGGCATCGAAACTCAAGTCAGATACGAACGGCTACAAGTTGAAATGCTGCAAAGCGACAAAATGGCCAGTCTGGGGCGACTTGTTGATGGCGTGGCTCACGAAATCTTAGATCCTGTCAGTTTTATCTGGGGAAATCTCAGCCACCTTGGAGACTACAGCCGCAATTTGTTAGCGCTAATCACCGCTTTTGAAAAGCACTTTCCTCAACAGCCGCGAGAAATTCAAACCCTCAAAGCGACGATCGAACTCGACTACATTCAAGAAGATCTACCCAAAACGTTAGACAGCATTAAAACTGGAGCAGAGCGGCTTTCAAAACTGGCAAACGGGCTACAAAACTTTTGTCATATTGATGAAGTTTATCCCAAACCTGCCAACATTCACGCCTGTTTAGATAGCGTCTTATTACTGTTGAGAAGTCGATTGACCAGTGAAATTCAAATTCATAAAAACTACGGTCATTTGCCGCCTGTCCCCTGTTTTATCGGACAACTGAGCCAGGTTTTTATGAATATTTTGAGTCGAGCGATCGACCTTCTACTCAATCAGGCAATCAGCGATCGCTTAGGCACCGAATTACAGTTACCCAGTGGTCGATTGCTCACGACTTCTACTTCTCCTCAGATTACGATCACGACAGATGTCTGCTCGATCGAAGGCAGCGGAATGCGTTGGGTCTCGATTCGCATTGGAGACAATGGCGCACAAATGACCGCCGAAACTCAGCGACAGTTAATGGATGCCATTCAAACCGAATCGACCACTCCCAAAGAAACCAGCCTCACCACCAGCTACCGCATCATCACCGCAAAACACGGCGGCAAGTTTCGAGTCTATTCCTGTATCAATCCGACCGAGGAGACGAAATTAGCGATCGGCACCGAGTTTGAAATTCTCTTACCCCTCGCTTGAGAATTGAAACGTAACCAAACATGAATTCTGTTTCAAAGTCCCCCAGAATTGGGCGGTTGGGCAAAAGTGCTAAATAACGAAGCGAATAACTTTGTCGAATTGATGTCAAGTACTTCTGTAATCACTCTATTCGTCTGTTTTGACAACGATGTAAATAGACGTGAATTCGAGCAATGAGAGTTTTTCGCTTCGGTGTTTACAGCTTCTGCCCCCCAACCCCCCAACTTTGGGTGACTTTCAGACAAGATGTTTGATTCAAAGTCCCTCACTCGTGGGGGATTTAGGGGGCTGCCTGGATTGACAACCGCAGCGAAAGGTTCCGTCGAACTTACATTAAATAGAGCATTGCAAGGGAGCGATCGCCCAGCCATTCTGAGTCATCGGATGAAAACATTTGAATCTGCTGTCAATCAATGTGTTGAAACCCCTGCTTGACTGACAAAACTGATTGAGCTTAAAACGGAAGCTAGGAGGGAAGCGGAACATCGTTTATGCTGGACAGTTAAGTTGAGTTTTTGTTGGAATTGAAGAGAGTCGATCGCTTGCTCCATCAACTTGGATTAGCACTCAAGGCAGATCTGGAGGTTGATGGCATTGGAGACGGTTTTTATGCTGATTCGTTGGCAACGGCGTTCTCTGCCCAATTGCTAAAGCACTATGCCACTCGCAAGCATGTCTTCCGATCGTATGACGATGGATTGCCCAAAGATAAGTTGAATGTGGCGATCGACTATATCAACGAACACTTAGGCAAGAAGCTATTGCTGGAAGACATGGCGGCTAATCTGCACATCAGCCAGTACCATTTCTGTCGGATGTTCAAGCGATCAACTGGCCTGAGTCCCCATTGCTACCTGATGCAACAACGGGTGGAACAGGCAAAACAACTCTTGAGGAAACCAGAACTTACAGTGACAGATATTGCGCTAGAGTGCGGATTCAATAACCAGAGCCACCTTGCCAGATACTTTCGTTGCTACACCAAGGTTTCACCAACGCAATTTCGCAAAATGTAGTGCGTCATCCTTTCTAACTCGCTTGGTAGGGCGATCGCACCTCTCGCGAATTGAACCTTTTAATTGCGATCGTCCGTTACTCACTTGCGCCTGCTTGTAGCACCTGTTCTGGAGTCAGATCTAAGTTTGGAAGGGTGGAAGAAATGAGACGATCGTTCCCCTTAAAAACCGCTTCCTCATACAATCCTGCAACCAGCGTCAAAACCGTAATCTGTGCCTGCTGCGGATCGACAATCCAATACTCGGCAATGCTGCGCGCTGCATATTCGGAACGCTTGTAACGGTAATCTCGCGCTTCGTTAGTCGTGCCAGGAGAAACGATTTCGACCACGAGGGCAGGCGGTGGCATATCCGGCATCACAACGCTGCGCTTTGCTCCAGTCAGGGCAGCCGCAAGGTCTTCGGTTAGCACCATCAGGTCAGGAATCCGCGTCGTGGTTCGATAGCCATTGACCACAACCTCAGTGCCCCGTCGCAGGAGCTTGGGGTTGACGAATTGGCCGATCGCAAAGAGTAGAATCATCGCAATCTCGTTGTTTAAGTCGCTTTCAGAAGGCACTTCAGCTAATTCCCCGTTCACTAATTCATAGCGAGTATCTGTCCCGTCGTCATAGTCCAGATATTCTTCTAAGGTCATGCGGCGCGTGGTGGTTTTCATGGCGATTTTTCCTGGTGATGTACAAGCGATCGCTGGCTTAAGCTGAGTGCAATCTCCACAAATTGCTAAATCAAATCTGGGTCAACCCCTAGTTCTCTCAACCGTTCAGCCAACCTAGCGGCTTTTGCCTCTGCGACGATCGCCCGTTCGCTACCCGTCAGAAGTAAATCGCCCTGCAAACTCCACCAGCGCAACCAGCGTTGATTTTGATTCTGATAAGCGCCTTCCCAGACACCAATTTCTATTTCCATTGGCGCGATCGGATAATGTCCACGATCGTTCGCAGTCATTCGTTGATATTGCCCCCCCACGAGTTCATACATCTCCAACTCACCACTGTTGATCAAGAAGATGCCGTAGAAAGGAATCCGCACAATTCGCTCATATACCCAAAATTTGCCAGGTCTGATAATTCCACTGTCTTCCGAATAGGAAAGCGGGGTTTGGTCGTGTTCTTCGCTGCCATCGCCAGAGGCAAACTCTAGCGCGATCGTCGGGGCAATAAATTCTCGCCATAACACATACGATCGCCGAATTTCCCCTTTCAGTCTGGGCGGAACGTTGGGCACATAAAACCAGTCCGGCGCTTCCGCTCCTTTTTCAGGTGGCTCCGTTTTGCGCCAGTAGATGCCGCAGTCTTGTCCGATCGCATATTGCCCGTCTGGATGAATTCGCTCTAAAGTTGTAGCGATCGAGTCCGTCAAGATTAAAGATTGGGGATGCTCCTGAAAATTCTTCACAAACGAACCATCCGACTCTGGGAGTTGTGTGTGGTCGGGAAACTGTGGCGGCAAATCATTGGGAGCCGCTGTTGTCTGAGTTAGGGTTTCAGCCATTCACATTTCACCCCATTTAATCTAGCTTTAGCATAGCGCAGCCTCTCATCCTCTCACTTTCAGATCAACAAGCTTTACCTGACAAAAGTGTTGACTGCTAAGGGTTGTGTGTTTGGCAATTGATCGAGTCGATCGACCTGTGGTGTCGTTTGACCGTTGAAGTAATCAATCCACACACTGGAATCTACCAAAATCATTCGTTCGTTCTCAGGGTTTCTAGATCGCCGTCCCACGGTAGCTGACCTCGAAAGGAGCGAATCGCTTCCTGCCGCTTGATCTGAATCAGGGTTTTCAGGGCGAGTTCGATAACTTCCTGTTGAGCTGTTAACCCAGTCGCTTTGAGGGCATCTGCAACTAAAGCATCATCAATCTCTACGTTAGTTTTCATGACTTTAGCTGAATGGGAACTTGTCTCGATTATTTCATTATTCTTATCTGGAAGGCAATCGCTTTACCTCTCTTGAAATGCAAAGGCATGATCGTCTTTTCATCGTTGGTGCCTGGGCGGTCGCATCTCTCGCAATTCAGGTTGAATCTTCCAACCGCGATCGCCCAATCTAATCTGGATTTAGCATAGCGCAACCTGCTCATCATCTACTTTCAGGCAAACAAGCTTTACCCGACGAAAATTTTGAGAAAAGTGCAATATTTTGCGATCAAGTTTTCATTAAGACGATTAGAGGGGAGAAATTTCCTTTCAAACGATCGACAACAATTTCGATAGATTTAGCAAGATTGTGTTGGGCGATCGCAAGAAAATGTGCGACTGAATTTGAAAGGGCAGGCTAGATTAAGACCCAGACCGTAAACATCTTTGACGTAACCCTCGCAATTTCTTAGAAAAATCGTGAAATACCCATTACAGCGTTCTGTTATCGCTTTTCTTATCGCTTTCCTTCTCGCTCTCACCTGTTCAGGAATTCTACAAAGTGTCCTGGCACAAGAAATTGCAATAAGAAGACAACCGCTTAACATTGCATCAAAAACAATCTGGACAGAACCAGTTCCTGTTTGCTGGGAAACGTCAGGCTCTGATACTGAGAAAGCGTGGGTGCGTTCTTCAGTTGGAGATACGTGGGAAAGGATATCTGGAATTCGCTTCACTGGCTGAGGTGCATGTCCATCTACGTCAAATGGAATTCGTATTCGCATTGCTGATGAGGGCCCTCATACAAAAGGTTTAGGAAAGCGATTAGATGGACTAACCCCCGGTATGGTGTTAAATTTCACCTTTAATAATTGGGAAAAAAGCAACTGTAGCGCTGGTTCTAATAGAGAAAGATGTATTCGGTCAATTGCTGTACACGAGTTTGGTCATGCAATGGGTTTTGCTCATGAGCAAAACCGTTCTGATAAGCCATCATCTTGTAAAGAACCTAAACAAGGCAGCGACGGTGACACAAACGTAGGTGTATGGGATATAAGTTCTGTCATGAACTACTGCAATCCTACTTGGAACAATGGTGGACGATTGAGTGCAACAGATATACAAGGAGCAAAGCTATTCTACGGAAACGCATGGAGTGATTGGGAAAACTTAGGTGGGCAATTAGCTTCTGCTCCTACAGCAGTTTCGTGGGCATCAAACCGCATTGATGTTTTTGCTCAAGGTAAGAATAATCGTTTGTGGCATAAAGTTTGGGATGGAACCCGTTGGGGCGATTGGATGGAAGATCCTACAGGTGTTATGTCTTCTGCACCTGCGGTTACTTCTTGGAGAGCCAATCGACTTGATGTTTTTGTCCGTGGCGAGACAGGAGAACTATGGCATAAGGCATGGGGTGAATCCAAGTGGAGTGACTGGGAGAACTTAGGTGGGCAATTAGCCTCTGCGCCTGCGGCGGTTTCATGGGCACCGAACCGACTTGATGTTTTTGCTCAGGGTAAGAATAATCGTTTGTGGCATAAGGTTTGGGATGGAGCCCGTTGGGGCGATTGGATGGAAGATCCTACAGGTGTTATGTCTGATGCGCCTGCGGTTACTTCTTGGGGAGCCAATCGACTTGATGTTTTTGTCCGTGGCGATGATGATCAGTTGTGGCACAAGGCATGGGGTGAATCTAAGTGGAGTGACTGGGAGAACTTAGGTGGGCAATTAGCCTCTGCTCCTGCGGCAGTTTCGTGGGCACCTAACCGCATTGATGTGTTTACTCAGGGTAAGAATAATCGTCTGTGGCACAAGGTGTACTCTGAAAACCAATGGGGCGCTTGGATGGAAGATCCTAAGGGTGTGATGTCTTCTGCTCCTGGAGTAGCCTCTTGGAGAGCTAATCGGCTTGATGTTTTTGTCCGTGGTGATGGTGAAGAACTATGGCACAAAGCATGGGATGAATCTCAGTAGCTTCTTTATAGCAATGTTTGAGATGCAAAGGCGTGATTGCTTCCTCGTCATTAGTCATTATGCAATCGAACCCGGCTTGACCGTCATTAGCGGCACCAATCACATCGTCAGTTCTAGTCTGAAACACGATCGCTCCACCCCTTTTGAAACACCAAGGCACGATCGTTGTTCATTGTTGAGTTGAGCGATCGCGTTTCTGTTTGAATAATCTAGACGCAGAAAGCGCGATCGCTAACAACAAACATTATGATGAGAGTGACCGTCTTCACTCACTTGTCTAAATCTATGGCGGATGCCCTACGAAACTCTCGACTTCAGCAAGCGATCGAGGTTGCAGAAGCTCTATCGCTAGAAGAGCGTCAACTGTTGCTGGAGATTTTAGCGAAACGGCTGCGGCGACAACAGAGTCAACAACTGCTAGAAGAAATTCAAGAAGTTCGCCAAGATGTTGCAGAAGGTCGCATTCAGTACGGCTCTGTAAAAGACTTTCTAGCGGAGCTAGATGCTTGAGACAAATTGCCTGGAGTCCAAAATCTCTACGTGCGTTTAAGCGTATGGTGCGCCAAAACCCTCAACTGCGCCCCATGATTGAAGAAACCCTGGAACAACTTGCTGACGATCCCTTCCATCCCACATTAAAAACTCATAAGCTGTCGGGTGAGTTTGCTGGAATTTGGGCTTGCTCGATCGACTATAGCTATCGCATCCTCTTTGAGTTTGTAGCAAACCCAGGAGAAAGCGAGGAAGATGGAATTTTGTTGCTAAATCTTGGCGATCATGATGATGTGTATTAGCGATCGCTCCACACCTTTTGAAACACCAAGGCACGATCGTTGTTGAATTGAGTGATCGCGGTTTATCTTGCGGCACGAACAGTTGAAATCGAGGATGCGATCGCTTCAATTTGAGACTCAGAAACCTCAACCGTATCTTGAGGAATTAAACCTTCCAAACTGTATCCATTTTCTTGTTTATCTGAGCCTGAATAGCATTCCACGATCGTCCCAATGCTCCCCTTCATTAAATTCAGTGCAGGAATATCTTCCCGCAAAGCAACCTGAGAAAAAAGTTGAAATTTCATACCGAACCTCCTATGCCGGGAACAACGTCACAAATTGAGTCGCTTCACCTGTATCAATCCAGATTGTTTTAACTCGAATCGTAACCCCATTAGGGCTACTCAACTCTCCAGTAATTGCATACTTCTGTTCATATCGAGTTTGAACGGTTGGTATTGCTTCCAGTGAAAGAATCTGCTCTCTCAAATCTCGTTCAAGCTGTTGCCAGTTCTTGATGGTATAGCCAGCTTGAGCTAAAAACTGTGACTTATCATCCTTAGCTGACTTATCATCCTTAGCTAATGGAACCAATAGATACTCCGTCAGCTTTGCTTTTGCAACCACAGCATTTGGATCAAGCGTTGCTATAGAAGGTTAGAGAGCTTATTCCAAGCGTAACAAAAACAACGATCGTCTTTGTCATTGAGATGGTTTTTATGTAATGAACGACGATCGCTCTCCCAATCTTGACTGGGCGATCGCTCCACACCTGTTGAAACATAAAGGCGCGATCGCTTTCTCATTGTTGGTCATTGAGCGCTCTACATCTCTTGGCTGCTGAGGGGCGATCTTGTTTCCCTATTCTTTCACAGTGCGATCGCTCAATCATTTCGCAATTCGGGTAAATTGAGATGCCTTGCTACGATAAAAGACTCTGAAAAGACTAATGCCGGATCTGTACGTGGTGATTCGCAATCAAGATGATGTTGCTATGTCCTCTATTGAAGGAGAATTACTCACGGTCTTTTTGCTTCAAGATGAGATTCTCCTGCACATTCAACCTGTTGATTTATTCCTGGCAGAAGTCCTCTTCTTCAATTTACCCATTGGCAGATATCAGGTAATGGCAAGGCATCCGTTAGTGAATCCTACTCAGGCTCAACAACCTGTTCAGATTGAGCCACAAACTGCTGTAATAGGCGTAAGATTTATCTACAGCGAACCAGAACGGCAGCTTTTGAGGGTTGAATTAAGGGAGTTTAGAGTGAATGAATAATCAGTCAATCCAGGTTGGTGATCCTCGCTCTTTACGAGCTTGCCAAGTCCGGGTGGTTAGCTTAACCAAGTTTTTAGAACATGATTGGCATCAAGAGAGCGCTATCTGGTTGATGAACAGCACGCTTCAACTAGCTGAAGCAACCGCAATATTGGCAATGAAAGAGGTAGAAGCCGCTGCTGCTTTAGGACTTCCCCCACAATTTCACAATCAAGTTTCTCAAGTAGGCAGATCTTCAGAAGCTTATAGAGACAGAATAACAGCCTTAACAAGGCAGCTCTGGCAAGAACAACGAACTGAGCGCCGAGCGAGTTTAGCCCTAGAATTGGCTGAAGCTTCGGCAACGCTGGCACGGTTGATAGGCGCGGACGTGGCGCGAAGTATCGCAATAGGTTAAAGCCTTTGAAGAACGATTAACCATCATTGGAAGCGAGATCGCACCTTGATTGGCTGTCATAAAGAATCATTTTGCTCATCGTTTGAGTTTCTTTAAGTTCTGTAAATTTCCTTAAAAAGGATACGATCGACCGATAGAATATCAACTATTGCAGGATTCAATTAGACGTTATCAGGCTTGTTGGGAGGGCAGATGGAGTTTTTAAGTAACATCAACTTTGAGGCGATCGCTCAGTTGAGTTTGTTAGCGGCGATTGTAATTGCGGGGCCAGTCGTGATTTTTGTGTTGGCGTTTCGTGGCGGTGATCTCTAAAGAGATTTCAGTCATATCTACAGCTTGATGAGTGTTTCAGACAGGTTAGCAATAAGTTTTTAGTTTTAAGAGAGAGTAGCTCTACAGCCCGGTTATTACGATCGGGCTTTTTCGTGTCTTTTTGGATTTTGAACACAGCAGGCTTCTAGTCTTCTGTCTCAGGTCTCTTCTGAATCAGAGTGACGAAATTTTGCAGCGCTTTGAAGTAGGATTCGCCCGCGACTTCTGCCACATCATTGTGATCGGCTCCTGAGACCGCAAAAAATTGTTTGGGTTGATTGGCTGCATCGTAAAGAGCCTGACCATGCCAAAAAAGAATGACCTGATCGTTCTCACCGTGAATCACCAAAACGGGACAGCGCACTAGTTTGAGACGATCGCGATTGGGGAATTTGTCAAACGGAAAAATCGGAATCGGCAACACGACGCGAAATGCACTAGTGAATCCACTTTCGATGATCAGTGCGGCGATCGGCTTTTGGGTCGCGAGATGGATGGTTGGCCCGTTGCCCACTGATCGCCCAAAGGCAATGATGCGATCGCTCCTCACGCCCAGTTTTGTCGTCAGATAAGAGTAAGCCGTTTCAATATCGCGATAGGATTTTTGCTCTGAAGGCTTGCCCTGACTCGTTCCGTAGCCCCGATAATCATAGGCAAACACCGAAAATCCAACCGTACGAAGGTCTTCTAAAGTGGGGCGAATGTCACCCAGATCCTCGGCGTTACCGTGACTGTAGAGCAATGTGTAAGTTGCCCTAGGGTTGGGCAGATAAAGGGCCGAAAGCTGGATGCGATCAGGCGTTTCTAGCTTGAGAATGTCGGGACTGTCTTGATAGCTGGTGGGCTGAGGTTGAAAAATTAGACGTTCTGAGAAAAAGTAAGCAAAGATGCCCAGCGCCAGGTAGATAAAGAGCAGCGATCGCGCCAACCGTTCCAGTGTAAAATCTCCCCATAGCAAGCGATTTAGCGTTCTTTTGTTCATGGTGCGATCGCCTGTAGAAGATCAATCCTTGGAACTTTCTAATGCTTGAAGTGCGGCTTTGATCAGATGATAATACTGCGGTTGCGACACATCGACTTGTTTGGCGGCTTGCTGTGTTTTGCCCAGCGTTCCGATGCGCTGCCCTTTTTGAATTGAGAGAATTTCACCTTTGAAATTGCGAATTCTCAACTCTTTGGTGTCGCCTCGCTCCAATAATGTGCAGGTGTAATGACGCTGACTGTAAGAAAACTCAACCGCCGACTTTGCACTGGGCAACCGCACGCCCACCACTTCTAGCTGAACTGAAACCTCATCATTCCATTCATTAGTTCTGACGCGATAGGCAATATCCAGATATTTTGGCAAGGGATAATATTCGCCCCACCGCCACGCGATCGCCGTCAACTTTTGACTCGGCATCAAGACTTCTGCATCCAAATCTTCCTGGCTCACCATCATTTTTAGATGACCTTTGCCAATCAGTTTTTGGTCGCTAATTCGGACATTGGGTGTCCAAAAAACCGGATCAGGATTTTCCATGCCGCAGGGCTGAAGGGCATCAATTTGTTGATAAAAGCTCAGATCAATTTGACTCAAACTTGCTTGAGCATCGACGGTGACCAGCGGTTTGAGGTGTTCGGGTTCGAGCGAACTGTGGGCAAACGTGCGAAGGCGCGATCGAATGGCTTCTAATTGATTTGCCTCAAACGAAAACCCGCCTGCCGCCTTGTGTCCACCACATTTAAGCATCAGATCTTTACAGCATTCCAACGCTTCAAACACATGAAACTCTGGAATACTCCGCGCCGATCCGCGAATGTGTTGTTTCAATTCATCTTCGTATGTGCCGATGAATACCGGAACGCCGTATCGTTCGACTAATCGAGATGCCACAATGCCAATCACACCATGATGCCAATCCGGTTGTACCAGCAACATCACGCGATCGTCCTTCGCATTCACTGATCCTTGTTCGTAAGCGTCGATCGCATCTCGTTCAATTTGTTCGCAGAGTTGCTGACGCTGTTGATTGATCTGTTCGCATTTCATTGCCTGCTCTAAGGCGACTCCAGGATCGTCGGTGATCAACAACTCAATCACAATTTGGGGATCTGCCAATCGTCCTACTGCATTGATCCGAGGCCCCAAGCGGAACCCGATCGCTTCTGGTTTGAGATTTTTTTCCCCGCTCAAGCCCGCCACCTGGATCAGCGCCTGAACGCCTTCTAGCCTGGATTTGGGCAACAGTTGTAAGCCACGTTTCACCCAGCGACGATTGACTCCGGTGAGCGGGGCGAGGTCAGCGATTGTGCCCAGCGTAAAAAGCTCTAACAACACGTCCCGCAGTTCTCTCGCTTTACCAAAACTTTTGGCCAACGACAGCGCCAAAATATAAGCGACTCCCACCCCTGCCATCGTGCGATAGGGCGACGCTTCATCAATTAATTTGGGATTGAGAATCGCATTGGCATCGGGAAGGGTCGGCGGCAGATCATGGTGATCCGTCACGATAATCACGAGTCCGAGTTCTCTGGCTCTGGCGATCGGCTTGTGGGCGGCAATTCCGTTATCGACCGTGAGAATCACCGACACGCCATCTTCGTGAAAGTCTTCGACAATGCGCTCATTGATGCCGTAGCCTTCATTCATGCGGCTGGGAATCGCGTAATCGACTCTGGCACCCAAAAAACGCAGCGATCGCAGCAACAGAGCCGTACTCGTCATGCCGTCTGCGTCGTAGTCTCCACAGATTGCAATTCGCTGGTTTTGATTAATGGCATTGATTAGCAATTCTAGACTGATCGGCAAATCTGGAAAATCCTCCATCGGCGAAGGCAAATCCAGCTTGTCAGGGTCGATAAATCCTTGAATCTCTTCGGGGGTCGAAAGCCCGCGATTGAGCAAGACTTGCGCCAATAAAGGAGAAAGATTTGTCCTTTGTGCAAGCTGTTTGGCTTGTTCGACCTGAGCCGGAAAAATATTCCAGCGTTGATCAGGAATTTTGGTGCGTATCGATTGGGAAGTCGGCAACTCTAACACAGGCGATCGCTCAAAAAGATTAGCTCATCTTACAAGAGAGTTGGGAGATTCAAAACACTTCAACTCGTCCATCGTTGCGAATGTAGACGGAGCGATCGCCTGGCGGATATCGTTTTTCGGATTGCAATTCGATCAATAGAAGATCGGGTTTGGGTTTTGAGACACGGGATTTTAGCGCCAGAGAAGTCATATCCCAAAAAACGACTGACAGATTGGGTTCGCTACTGCCGCCTCGCGCAAATTCGATCTGTTGTCCCTGATTAATCAGTGCAGGATCGGTGCCAAACACTTTCTCGATCTGGACGGGATTCTCCGATCGATTGATCACCTGTACTCGAATCTTTTGCCCTGGTGTAAATTGCAGAACAGGCGGCGGGCAATTACTGGCGCACGATCGAGCCGACACTTGACCAGAATGCAGCGCTTGAGTCGAGAAAATCGTCATTCCTGCGAGAACAATCAACCATTTAGAAGCCATATCAAACACTCCAAGAGGTGTCCGCAAAACCAGACAGTTTGATTATCACGTAGAATGAGTGCTAAGCAAACCAAGTTAACCTGATCGGGGCTACTGTGATCGCAAAAAATGTCTTGTGTCATCCAGCGATCACTGCAAAATCATTCAAACCAGTTCTCGATCGCTAACCCTGAGAAATTAGAATAATCAGAAATATTTCTAGTAACGAGAATAAGATTGTGAACAGCGACGACTGCTGCAATTTGTCCGTCTGCATACGAAGGCATTCGTCCTGTTCCAGCTAGCCTTGCCCGCTCAATTGCAAACCACTCTGCTTCAACCTCACCATAGTCCAGGATTGAAACGTTGGGGCGGATGATTTGACGCAAGAAAAAGCCCAATTCTTCGTTTTTTCGAGAAGTCGGTAAACGATGAAAGCCGTAAAGTAGCTCATGCCATGTCACAGATGCGATCGCAATATCATCGATATTTTGTGCGTATTTTGTCTCAATGGCTAAGTTGGGCTGGAGCCTAAACAGTTCTGAGATCGTGTTGGTGTCAAGCAGAAAGCGCAAGTCTACCACCTCGGATTTTTAGGAGCAGGCGTGCGATCTCTGACATCCCTAAAAATCTCGTCAGGGTCAAGGTCAATCCCTTCAGCAAGCATCTCTTCTCGAAATTTGGCTAGAGATTCCAGAAAATCTTTTCCCCGATCCGATCTCACTTCCGGCTGCGGTGGTACAACTTGGGCAACGGGTGTTCCTGCTTGCAACACGACAAAGCTTTCTCCCGCCTGAACGCGCTGTAGATAGGCAGGCAAATCTTCTGAGATTTCCTCGATCGTGATTTCAATCATGATTCACCTCGAAAAACGTTTAGGGTTAGCTTGCACACACAATTACTTCGTCAATTCTCTCCTTGAAAGCTCATGAAACCATTTTGAGTACGTACAATAAATTTCGTTGTCCTTGCCTCTAACCATACCGAGAAAATTAATTTTTCCTCGCAGCACCTCCTTAAATGAAGGAATCTCTTTAAATGGAGGAGGTTTATGACCAGATCTATCAATGTCCTGAGCATATTTGTCATGGTATCTCTGCTCCGTTGATTCCAATCCAAATTTATCCCAAGCATAAAGCATGGAGCTAATTTCGCGTACAAAACTCCGTTTTACATTAGGAAATCTGTTGACAGTTAATCCTGTAACTTCCTGATGGTTACTTTTGTGTTGCAGTCTGATTTTATTATCATTGATTTCAAAGCCATTGCCTTGAATTATTAACTTCAGTTTCTCTCCCAAAACAACTTTCGATATCTCTGCATCATTTTCCAGATGTGCTAGTTCATTTGGAAAATTCAGTAAAGTTGTAGAGAAGGTTATATCGTCAGCATATCTTGTATATGTACATTTATATTCCTTCGCTAGCTTTCGCAGTTCGCTATCCATGCGTACGCAGATCATGTTAGAAACGATCGGCGATGTTGGGGCACCTTGCGGTAGCCTTTCTAGATGACAACAAATTTTAGCCAAAGTCGTAGAGACTTCTCTGGAAAGATTGTAAGGGGGCTTCATAAATATCCCCTGAACTCGCCAAAAGCGAATGCTATGAAAAAAGTCTTTCAGATCAATATTCAATATGAATCTTTTATGTACATGCTGTTCTGCATTTGTCAAAATACTTCTAGTAGGCACAAAACCATGCACAGCCGCTTTTGGTTCGTAGACGCTATAAAGAACTTGACTCAGCTTTCTCTGTAAAATTTTCAATGGTGTGCAAGGAGCGGATATTATTCGAGCCTGTCCCGACTTCTTGGGAATTGAAAAATCTACATACCTCTTATTTTCAGGAAATATTGAGATATGATACCTCAACCGACCATAAGAAACCTCTAGGAGATCAGCCACGTCACTTGGTTCTTTGAGCGCTAAAAAAAGTTCTTTCAGCTCATCACAACTCTGATACAAGAATAGCGTTGATTTGGCTTCAGAATTGTAAATGTACATTGTCAAAACTAATCAGAGATGTTTTGCAAAGAGTTGTTGAATGATGCTTGCTCGCAAGAAGTAGAACATCTGTAGAGCAATATTTACGTCTTCCGCCCAAGTCGTACATACACAAACTGTACAAAGGTAGTGTAAGGGTAAAGTAAGGGGCTATAGTTAGCTCCGGAATACACCATCGCAATTAGTCAATGGAAATTAATATCTCTACAGATGTTCTGTTTCAAATAATAACCTAAAACGTAGGTATTACCGCTTTCTGGCATAGATTTTCTTATATGCCTGCTTCTTATCATAATTGGCAATGCGATAATTGGGCTGTAAGCACAGTGATGTTTGGTACAGCAATATATCTTGATAAAATTGCTCCAGTTTGCCTAAAGCATTGCCGTATTCTCTACAGATTACATAATCATCTGGTGAAGGCGGCAGAAGCGAGAGAGCATTTTTGTAACATTCTCCAGCTTCCATGTCTCTTCCAAGTTCGACAAGCGTTTTAGCCTTCTTCCACCAAACTTCGTAGTCTTTCTCGTCCAGCTCAAGGGCTTTGCCATAAGCAGCATCTGCTTTCTCATGCTCTTCTAGCTGCTCTAAAGCGTCACCCTGTCGAACTCGAATGCTAGGGTTTTTAGGAGCGAGTAAAGATGCTTTTTCATAGGCATCATTTGCTTCGTCTACACGACCTAAATCTGTCGATATGTCGGCTTTCCGCTTCCAGAGTTGTACATTGTTCGGATCTTGCTCTATCTGCTTAAGGCAAGTATCTAACTCTTTTTCTAAATCTCTACGTCTTACCTCATCATGTTTAGTGAAAAGTTGGGGTAAGACAGATTCTTCAGAACAACCTTCTCTTTGAATAAGGTTATAACCGAGACGATACGAATCCTTTATTTCTCGACCTGAGGCTAGCTGATAATAGAATTCATTCAGAAATTTGACAGCATGTACTTCTTCGAGGTCAGCAGTAATCCCAATTACAAAGTTAATATGCTGGACAATTTCTCTAGTTTGTTCTTCTAGGTAGCAGCCGCTCAGAATAATGCAATCTATTTCTATTTCCTTTGCGTGTTCCCTGAACAGATCACCTATCAGTTCCTTTTGGCTACTATTGCCAATATTTTGATCAGTATCTTTGAGGAATAGCCTCTCAACTCCATCTACACATCCAGAAATGTGAATAACAAAAGGTGTGAGCTTCGTTAACTCCTCAGACAGATCGGATGATCCTACATAAGGTCTTTCTTATACTTCAAATCTCCCATCGTTTTTAGCTCTGTCTATCGCGCCTCTAATTTTTACGAGTTCTTCTCTCCATCGTGGCTTTGCAGTACTTTCAGGGCTAGCTGGCAACATCAAAATTGTCTTTTCAGAAGTGTCAGCCCTACGTTCACGTAGATTTGTGTTTACTACTGGATTGGCACCGACGATGATTGGTGCTTCTGCGTTGTTGAGCTGGGTTCCCTGCCCATCGCCTGATACATTCTGTTGATTTTTGAGCGGGGGCGACTCAAGCTTGGGGGATTCAGGAATGGCTTCTGAGACAGATCTTTGGCTAGTTTCCGGGGTGGGCGTGGGTTTAGATCTGGGCGATCGCTTACTTTCCCAAAGCTCATCAAACTCGTTCAGATTGCGCTGAATATCTTGACTCCGAAGCGAGAGCGTAAAATTCCACTTCGCCTCACCCTTCGTTTTCACGCGATGGTCTTGCAGAATTCCTAGAAAATCCCGCATCGACACCAATGCTTCTCGCACATGCGTCGTCGTCACGGCTGCTTGTCCGTCTTGATTAGTAACGTGCATCAAAGTTTGCAGCGTCGTCTCGATCGTCACTTTCTGGCTTCCTGCTTCTTCCTGCCAGCGAAACTGCAACTTTTTTGGATCACTGCCTTCCCCTGCTTTTGTTGCTTCCAAAATCCCTTTCAACACTCGGCAGGCGCGAGTTTGCACAATTGAACCATAGGATTTTTTCTGAGAGCTAGGCATAGTTAGGGCAGTCTTCAAACATCAAAAAGTTTGGGGGAAGTTTGGGGGATAGCAAGCAAATTTCACTCCCCCAATGTAACCAACCCTAATCATTTCAGTCGCTTTCGAGGATTATTTTTTGCTCTTGCCTTGGGAGATCCCCCAAATCTTTTACTAGATTCATCAACCCAATACGAGGCAACTCAACCATGATGAATCTTCAATCCACCCAGCCTATCCAATCGATCGAGCCTCAACTCCCAACGTCCTTACCTCAAATTCCGATTGACCCAACCAATCCGCTCTCTTGGGTGCTTGTCCTGACTCTGTTTCTCGGCACCACCGAAAAGCCCATCAACGCTACCGCGAGTCTGATTCGTGCGATCGCAGCACTTCGAGTCACGATCGCTAAAACTCAGCGTGCTGCCAAGCAGATACCACAAGAGTCGCGTCGAAGAAAATAACCTATGCGGTTGGGGTCAGCAAGCCACAATCTATCCAGGTATCAAGCTATCAAACCCAGCTAATGCTGATCCCCACAAATATTCTTACTGTCCAGACAGCAGATCAAAAAAGCCGTCGTCAATGTCGTAGCCCAGCATTTGAGTCATTGCTTTGAGTCGAGAATTGCCCTCAATCCCCTGTTGTTTGAGCCAGTTGAGCAATACAAAGGTTTTATGCATCACATAGATTTCCAGTGCTTCAGGATTGTACTGAATGCCATCTTTGGGATGAAACTGATGCGGCACCAGCATGGCCGTATAGCGCACAAACTCACCCGCCTTCCAGTCCAACAAAAACGGCAACCACGGATAAAGCGCATCCAACCCAATAAACCAGAGACGAATTTCGGGCACTTCGGGTAGCTCTCTAGGATCTCCGGCTTCTAGCGGATAGTCGATCGCAAACTGCACCGTCTGCTCATGAGCGCTCACCTCAGACAACATCGGCTCGATCGCTTGAATCGCAGGAGAAAGATCGATCGTATTGATCTGATCAGCATTGAGATGAATAACAGGCATAAAAACGTTTTGCAGTCAGACAACTTAACCCATTATCCTACGGGACATCCGTTCTAGACGACTCAAAACTCCTCAACCTCGGACTGTGGGCGAAAAATTGGCAACAACACATTAAACGTCGAACCCTCACTCAGTCTGCTCTTAACCGAAATCGAACCGCCACAGTGCAGCAAGAGTTGTTGAACGATCGTCAGCCCCAACCCCGCTCCCCCCGAATCTTCTTCTACCGCTTGTCTGGCTCGATAAAAGCGATCGAAGATCTTGGGAATCTCGCTCGGCGCAATCCCAATGCCCGTATCGCGAAACTCAAGCTGCACATAGTCACCCTGCTGCTTGGCCCGCACCCAAACCTGACCGCCTCTCGGCGTAAACTTGATGCCGTTGTGCAATAAATTGATCACAATCTGCTTGAGCCACGTATTCAGACAAGAGACAGGCGGCAACTCTTCGGGCACGGTGTAAGCCAGCCGAACCCCCTTTTCTTCTGCCAATGGTTGATAAGTGCTGACCACTCCTGGCACCACATCGCTGAGTCGAAGCGCTTGAATGGTGGTTTGTTCTGCCATTTGATCCAGACTCACCAGATCGAGCAGGCTGGTAATCAGAGAACTTTGGCGATCGCACTCCTTCACCAGCAGATCCATATATCGCTGCTTTTGGGGCGGTTTGAGACTGGGCGAATTGAGGAGCGTCAAGGCGGTTTTCATGTTGGTGAGCGGCGTTCTCAACTCTTGCCCCACATTATTGAGAAACTCATCCTTCAGCCGAATCGCATTCAAAAGCTCCTCATTTTGCAATTGCAGCAGGTGCGCCATTTCGGCCTGTTTGCGATAAGTGGTCGCCCGCTGCCAGAGGTCTTCTTGACGCTGAATCTGCTTCGTGAATAATTGCCCGACCAGACCCGGATTCAAGCTAGAAGGCTGAGACGTTGCGATTAGCGTTTCCCAGACTGCCGCATCCGAACTGTCTACAAACTGAGTCAGGCGATCGAGAAACTCGCGAATCGTCTGTGGCTCCATCGATAGCAACACAGACAACGACTGCTTTTTCTCCGTCGGTTCTTCTTGCGCCGTGTCAAACAAACCTGCCTCAACGCCCTCCACTCGAATGGATTGAGGTCTTGAGCGATAAGCCACCAGCAGACCACAAAACTGTTTTGACCAGATCAGTAAAAAATAATCTCGCTTAAGCTGACTCTCAGAAAGCGATCGCCACAACGCCGGATGCTCGTGAGTCACACGGCCCGCATCGTCTGCCATAGGGCTATCCGCAATTTCTTCAGCAGCGTCTTCTTTTTGATTTCTAAATAAGTAAACAGCTTCGGGTGGCGTTGCCGATTCACGATAGCGATCGATTTCAGCTTGCCAAGCTTCCCCACGAGGCATCTTTGCCCAAATTGAAGCCGAAATCTGCTGCTCGACTAGCAAATCAATCAGGCTGCTCACCAATGACTTAAAGGTGACCGGGCTGGTCTGTAGCACAAACGGCGTTTGCTCAGAACTGGCTGCCAATTCGTAAAGGGAAATCTCTGGAGTCACGAAGGAGGTCATAGGGACATTTGGGAGAAGAATCGGTATTGAATCGGTAAAATTGACTACTGTGATTCGGCAGCCGTTGACGGCGATCTGACCCCTTATATCTAGCCGCAATCTGCCAAAATTGCTAGTTTCTGAACGTTTTTCCGTAACATCCCTGAGACAAGGGTAAAACCACGTAATAGAAGAAATGAGGTCAGCGATCGGGGCAGTCTCGATTTAAGTAGGGAGGGATTCCTATGTCTAGAGGTTACCCTGATGACCAACGCAAAATTAACATTTTTGGTAAATTCCCTCAGCGCTTTTTCGGGGATCGGCTCATGATGAAGAAAATTTCAGAAAGTCAACCGTTACCCGTTGAGATAAAGCCGCTTGCCTGGTTGACGGATTGCTCACACCGTCCAATCCAAGGTGCTTGCGGGTAACTCGAAAAGATCGCCTCTCTCTTCAGAAGAATGAAGATATCTGCATAAGTCTGCCTATCTATCAATGAGCTTTAATAAAGAGTTACATACTCTAGGCGTAACGGGATAGCAAACCTGTGAAGTTCTTCTCAGCGCTCCCGTTAGACCCAACTTGGACGAAACTCAACCTTCTATAGACGGCTATGGACAGCAGACAGTTTCCTCTAGTCTGACGAAATTGGTGACCCCCATGAACAATCAACCCACACCCGAAGTGAGTGAATTGCTGACCAGCTTAAAGCGGTGGATCTGGATTTTGTGTATTCCTGCTTGGTTGTTTGGCGCGATCGAGCGAGGCGCAACCGCTTTCTCTCATCCCTGGGTGACCCCTCTGGATCTGCTCCAGATTTTGACGGCGGCGTTCTTTCTCACAAGCTGGCTGCTACTAAAGCCCAGACGCTCTGACGAGCCGACAGCGTGAGATGACAAATATACCTGTAAGGAGAAACTAATATGACTGGACAAATGTGCTGGCTGGCAGGCTTTGGGTCAGGAAACAAAATCTTACATCTGAGAGAACAGCCCCTCAAGCCCTGGATGCCTTACACTGCCTTTCCGCAATACCGCGTCCCAGATCTACAAGTCCCTGGTGCGTCAAAAGGTTGGACAACTTACCAAAGGCTAAGACAGGCAGGTTGGGCGTTGATTCCGACAGCAGAGGCCTACACAAAAGTTGCGCCATCAGAAGTCCAATTGCTCGTCGGTCAATAAATTCGTCTTCTAAATGTCAAGAACAACGTCAAGAAAACTGTGCTAAGGATTGCCACTCCCGAAATTCTTTCATCTCTCTTCACTCTGACGAAGAACTAGCAGCGCCGATCGCTCTTCGGTGTACTGATTCGCTTTTGCATAGTCGCCCTGAGCATAGTAAGCCACCTTCAGCGTTCCTAAGATCTGTTCTTGGAGGCGAGGGTCTTGAAGCTTGCGAGCGATCGTCAGCCGCTGTTCGTGATAGGTGACGGCTTGAGTGCTTTCACCCAGCGCATCCCAAGAAACGCCCAAACTGCCCAAAGCTTGCTCTTCTGCTCGGAGATCGCCCACTTCTTGCGCCAGACAGAGCCGCTGTTGATTGTAAAAAATTGCGTTTTTGTGATCGCCTGCTGCATAAAAGGCATTGCCCAAATTTCTGAGAACCTGACCTTCTAGACGACGATCGTCAATCTCTTGCGCCAGTCTCAATCGCTGTTTGTAGTAGTCGATCGCCTGGTCATAATTTCCCAGCGCATAGTGGGCATTTCCCAGATTTTTGAGAATTTGCCCTTCGACGTGCCGATCTGCAAGTTCTTGAGCGATCAGTAATGCTTGCTGCTCACAGTCGATCGCACCTTGATGATCACCAGATGCTTTGTAAGCCAGCCCCAAATTGTTGAGCGCAGCCATCTCTCCGCGTCGATCGTGAATTTCTCGCGCCAGGGTCAGACTTTGCTGCTGATATTCAACCGCCTTGGGGTGATCTGCCAGGTGACGATAGGCATTGCCCAGCGTACCCAACACTTTGACGCTACTGAGGTAGCTTTTGATTTTTTGAGCCAAGCCCAGACTGCGTTGAGAATAATCGATCGCCTCAGCATAGTCTCCCACGCTATAGCAAGCCATTCCCAAACTGCCCAAAGCCTTCTCAACGCCCTGCTGATCATCAATCTCCAAATAAATCGCTTGGGCCTGCTGGAGTCGCTGAAGCGCGAGTTGAAACTGTCCCGCTTGATGCTGCTCGATGCCCTCTCTGAGCAAGCGATCGGCTTCTGATTTACGAACGTCTGCTGATTGAATCAGGGTCGCATCGCAAGGCTGAATGTCTGGAGAAATGGTTTCGCGATCGTCTCCCACATTCTCCACTTGACCGTGTGCTTGATTCCGGTCACTCATAAGTACACGCCTCTAAACTCGCTTTGCTGAATTCTTCCAACAAGACTGAGGGTTCAGCAGATCGAATGTTGCAGGGTCAGAGATGCGTCTCGTCTGCCCCAGCCTGCAATCTCAAATCTGATCAGCCTATCGGTTCCGAGGCTAACTTTTTTTCTGACAAGGCTAATCCGTAAATACGCTCACCTCCCGCATCCGTCTTTATAAAGTTCTCAGTGTCGTCCTCAGAGTTTTTTCTGGGCCAACCATTCCAACACTTGGGCATTCACGACTTCGGGGCGTTCGTCATGGGGACAGTGCCCCGTATCTGGGATGCCGACAAATTGCACATCATGGGTGTCAGTGAGCGATCGATAAATCTCAGCGCCTGCGATCGGTGTCCAGGGATCAGCTTCGCCCCACAACACCAACAGCGGCACCTTAATTTTAGGAAACAATTCCGTTGGTCGAGGGCCAGCCGGAGCCGAGAGAATCGACGCAAACACTTTTTGGGCACCCGGATCGCAAGACGGCTCGTGCAGCAGATCGACTAACTCGTCTGTAATTGCATCAGGATCGCGATAAACCTGCTTGAGACTGTTGCGAATTCGAGCTTTTTGACGGACGCGATCGAAGAGCCATGGCCCAAACGCTTGAGAACTCACAACTTTTGAGAAAGTACCCATGATCATCCGCAATGGCAGATTTAACTCTTCAGGTCGGTGATTGAGTCCTCCAGCAGGATTGAGCAACACGCCCCCAGCCGAGATTTCGGGATGTTCGGCTAACAGCATCAGACAGAGCAAGCCGCCGATCGAGTTACCGACAAATACGGTAGGCTGCTGAATCTTGGCGGCCCAAAAGTCGCGGATCAACTCGACCCAAAGCTCCAGGTTATAGTCCAATTCAGGCTTTGAGGAACCGCCAAACCCCAGCAGATCGAGAGCAAACACCTGGTAGCCAGCCTCAGCGAGAACGGGAATATTTTTGCGCCAGTGTCCGATTGAGGCCCCAAATCCATGAATTAATACCAAAGGCTGGCCTGTCCCCATAGACACATAGCGAATCTGATGCCCTTGCCATTCCCAAGTTTGTCGCTCAAAAGTTGCTGGAGTCGGAAGTTGCTCTACTGTCACGGTTCGTTTTGTGAAGTTTTCTTAAGACTTCTCCATCATAATATTTCACGTCTAAATTTTCAGCGTCCAGCGCGTTCTGAGTTAAAGCCACCTACTTTCCTGATTTCTTTAGCTCTGATGGCGACTGGAGCGCCTGGTCAAGAACAACGCGAGCGGTCTCGGCTTGAGAACGAGCTTCTCGGTAGCGCATGTTGGTCTGAGCATAGGTTTTGAGAACCTTGAAGCCTTCTTTGAGGCTGTTGATTTCTTCTTCGCTGACTAGCTCATCCGTAAAGAGAATGTCGATTTGTTCGCGAACTTGCAGCGCTTCAGAGCGTGATTCTTGAGCCTTGAGTTTGAGGGTTGCCAGACTGCTAAGAACCTGAACGGCTTGATTGAGGGCATCTTCATCACTGGAAGCGATCGCGCCTTGATCTTTAATTTCGATAAAGTGCTGCGGCCCAAAGCCATCCGTTAGCTCGGTGGGCAGTTTGCCGTCATCCATTAGTTCCATCAGTTGATCCATTGCCTTCTCGCGAGCTTTGGCAGAATCCTTACCAGAGACCGTGAGAATGACTTCGGGACTTTGAGCAAGCGTGTATTGAACCATAAAAAGTAGGAGGTAAGGAGTATGGATGTTCTTTTTTCATCCTTCTACATCCTATATGCTGAGAAGCGATGCGATTTCCTGATTTCCGGCTTTTTGGTTTTTCAGGCTTGACATCTCTATGAGTATCTGCAATAGTAGAACTTGTCCGAATTTTGCGGGTATAGCTCAGTGGTAGAGCGTCACCTTGCCAAGGTGAATGTCGCGCGTTCGAATCGCGTTACCCGCTTTTTAATTAAAAATTTTTTAATCCCAGATTGATGAATTCTCAATGCAAGAGTTGAATGTCTTCGACTAAAAGGCAGCACCCTAAAAGTCTCTAGAGCTTTCGGTAAATTAAGCTCCTTGACGCTGGGTAATACCGCTCTTCAACACGGTCATCGTTCTGAAATCTTCAACTCACAACGTACTTTTTGACAAGCTTATTACTGAATTGATCTTTGAATCGATCTATTGATTAATCTATTGACTTCCAGCCTGATTAAGATGGGTAACAGATCTTAAAAATCTTCAGATGAACGACGAATTTAAGCTCAAACCTTAAGCAATTGTTAGAGACTTAGCTCAATCCCTGCAAAAATTCAACTACCTGGCAGAATAGTGTAGTATCGAGCACAAAAACTGCTTGAAGAGTAAGTTTAAGTGTTCTAAAGTCATCAATCTCTTACAGATCATCTGACAGCCAAGTAAAAACCGTTGCCAGGTCAATCAAGAGAGTTTAAGAGCACGAGTTCGACAAGGAACATGGTAGTGACCAAAGAGCGACCACTTGCAGCATTATTTCGCCAGATTGGGGGCGGTGCCTTTCCACCTGTCGTTGAGACGTTTGAGCGAGGCAAAACGATCTTCTTTCCAGGCGACCCCGCAGAACGAGTTTATTTTTTAGTCAAAGGTGCCGTCAAGCTTTCGAGAGTTTATGAGGCGGGTGAGGAGATTACGGTTGCCTTACTGCGAGAAAACAGCGTGTTTGGGGTACTGTCACTGATCACCGGGCAACGCGCCGATCGCTTTTATCATGCGGTTGCGTTCACATCGGTTGAGTTGCTGTCTGTTCAAATTGAGCAGGTTGAAAAAGCACTCAAAGACAACCCCGAACTCTGTCTGCTAATGCTGCGAGGGCTGTCGTCTCGAATTCTACAAACCGAAATGATGATCGAAACGTTGGCGCATCGAGATATGGGGTCGCGTCTGGTGAGTTTCTTGCTGATTCTCTGTCGCGATTTTGGCCTGCCCAGTCAAGAAGGGATCACGATCGACCTCAAGCTGTCTCATCAAGCCATTGCAGAAGCGATCGGCTCAACGCGGGTGACCGTGACTCGTCTGCTGGGAGACTTGCGACAGGACAAAATGATCTCTATTCACAAAAAGAAGATCACTGTCCACAATCCAGTCACCTTGAGTCAGCAGTTTACCTGATCGCTAGCCAGTCGGCGAAGCCTGAAGGCGTACAAATTTCAGGCTTCACACCTCGCCTATTACCAATCGTCTTCTCTAAATAGAAATTGACCTTCTGAATTGAGGTAGGGTGACTTCCAGCGGGTCAATTCTTTATCAGGGCAGATGTCTAGTCCTTCTCCCACGCCGTAGGGGTGCATTCCGCAGACTAGCACGTTGCCGTTGTAGGCTTGCCCATGATAGTGACGACAGCCGACACAGATGGGGTGTTGGTTGAGCAGCGGTTCTACAGTTTGCATCATCGGTTGGGCAGCTTCTCCGACCATGCCTTCAAACCCAAAATAGGCTTCTAAAACGGGGTTGACTAGCTCATTAATGTATTGGTCAATCTCATCTGTAAAGGTATTTTGTGCCTGTGCCGAAAGCTCGTCAGAAAGCTCTACAAACACGTTGACCACTTCTGTCACTTCTCTCGACACTTCAACAAAGAAGCCTTCGATGTGATCCGCGATCGTTTCTAACAGTTCAGAAAAATCTTTTTGCCACTCTTCCATAGGGTTCTCACCGGGGTTGCGTTCCAAAAGGGATGGATGATTGAGCGTTGATTCCCTTGTGTGAGGCTGCGCTAGATGGCTAAAGATTCCTACCATCAAAGGGTTCTATCCAAGGGAATAGCTTCGCTATCATAGCGCAAACTTTTATGGTTCAATCTGGTCAAAAAGAAGGCAATCGCTTTCTGATTTTGCGATTCTCACTAGCCCAAACGCCTTGAGAAGATTCAGTGATTTCAGAAGATTTGCAAAAGACTATAAATCAAAAAGTTTCTTCATATGTTCACAACAATTACGCGACAGAAATGCTGCTATCGCTAGAGGCATTGAGTTAGCTCTCTTGATTAAACTGAACCTGATTCTAAATTGGGAGACGCTCGTTGTGAACAATTCGATCGTGATGATTTTACTCTTGGGGCTGCTGCTGATGATGCTGATTGCTCCTTTTTCAGCGCTGTCTCTGGTGATGCTGGTAGTGTTGGTTTCAGCGATCGGCTGGACAGGTTGGCAACTAATCCGGACGTTGGTCAAAGGAGACGCTTAACTCAAAACAAAAAGCAGGGATCAATGGGTTTTCTGTGGCTTTAAAGTATGAGTAGGTCGAGAGTCTCGATCGCCTGATGCTTTTGTTAGATGACATCTGCAAAATTTTATTGCAATTAGGGGACGGCTCAAGATTTAAAATGCTTTTTCTACCTACCCGCTATTTTGAGCTAAACCCATGAAGTCTTACCTGGCTGCTGCAATTCAAATGAATAGTCTGCCCGATTTACACAAGAATCTGGCGCAGGCAGAAGAACTAATCGATCTCGCGGTGCGTCGAGGAGCGGAACTGGTTGGGTTGCCAGAAAACTTTTCTTTTTTGGGAGACGAGCAGGCAAAACTAGCCCAGTCTGAGGAAATTGCTCAAGAGAGCGAAAAGTTTCTCAAAACAATGGCGCAGCGTTTTCAAGTCACGATTTTGGGCGGCGGTTACCCTGTCCCGGTTGGCAACGGTAAAGTCTACAACACCGCCCTGCTGGTCGCCCCCAATGGTCAGGAAATTGCTCGCTATGAAAAAGTACATCTTTTTGATGTCAATTTGCCCGACGGCAACACGTACCGCGAATCGTCGATGGTCGTTGCTGGCTTGAAAATGCCGCCCGTCTACCCGACCAAAGAGCTAGGCAACCTGGGGCTGTCAGTCTGCTATGACGTGCGATTTCCAGAAATATATCGTCAACTATCACAGATGGGAGCAGAGGTGTTGTTTGTCCCCGCAGCGTTTACGGCACACACGGGCAAAGATCATTGGCAGGTTTTGCTACAGGCGAGAGCGATCGAGAATACCTGTTATGTGATTGCCCCCGCTCAAACCGGACGACACAATACGCTGCGTCAATCCCACGGTCACGCCATGATTGTTGACCCCTGGGGCGTGATTTTGGCAGATGCAGGCGACACACCAGGAGTGGCGATCGCGGCGATCGAACCCGCCCGTCTCGAACAAGTCCGCCGCCAAATGCCCTCTCTCCAACACCGAGTCTTTGTCTAGAGCAGTAAGGACTTTTGAATGAGTTCTGAATGGGTTTTGACTTGTCTCACTCACTCCTCAGTCCTCAGTCCTCACTCCTCAGTCCACACTCCTGACTCCACACTCCTGACTCCACACTCCTGACTCCACACTCCACAATGTAAAGAAGCTTGTACCATTGGAAGGGACGATTTTGAGTGAACCATGATCGATCCCTTCGCCTGGATAACGGCTTCTATTTACGATTCTGTTTTTGTCATCCCTCCGATTTTGGCGACTGCCGCCGAGACTGAAAATCCTTCTCTCGTGCTGGCAGGCGTGCTGTTGAGTTTGGTCGCTGTCTATCTAGCCAGCAAACTTGGGGGAGAAATTTGCGCCCGCATTGATCTGCCTCCGGTGTTGGGAGAGTTGGTCGGAGGAGTCGCGATCGGGGTTTCTGCCCTCCATCTTTTAGTGTTTTCAACCGGAGGAAGCAACGCGAGTGGATCTCTGATCATGCAAATGCTTCAGATGTCGGCTCACGTCAGTCCTGCTGAGTTAAATGCTACCTTTGCTGCCCAGAGTGAAGTAATTTCGGTGTTGGCAGAGATTGGCGTTGTGATTTTGCTGTTTGAGATTGGGCTAGAGTCAGATCTCAAAGAATTGCTGAGAGTTGGCCCACAGGCGGCGATCGTGGCCTGCGTTGGGGTGGCGCTGCCGTTTGCGATGGGGACAGCGGGATTGATGACGATTTTTGCGGTTCCAGCAGTTCCAGCGATTTTTGCGGGGGCGGCTCTGACGGCGACCAGCATTGGCATTACAGCGAGAGTCTTGTCCGAGCTTCAGCGGCTCAGTTCTAAAGAAGGTCAAATCATTGTTGGGGCGGCTGTCTTAGACGATGTGCTAGGGATTATTGTGCTGGCGGTGGTTGCAGGATTAGCTAAAACAGGCGAAGTGCAGGTAGGCAACATTGTCTATCTGATTATCAGTGCAGCAGTTTTTTTGGTCGGGAGTCTCTGGCTGGGACTGTTGCTCAATCCGTTTTTGATCTCGCTGGTCAACGAATTGAGAACTCGTGGACAGTTGTTAATTGTCTCCCTGGTTTTTGCGTTTTTGCTGTCTTACATTGCAGTCGTGATTCAGCTTGAGGCGATTTTGGGCGCGTTTGCGGCGGGGCTGATTTTAGCGGACACCGAGAAGCGTAAAGAACTGAGAGAACAGATCGAGCCGATCGCCGATATGTTGGTGCCAATCTTCTTTGTTGTCGTCGGTGCCCGCACGGATGTGAGCGTCTTGAATCCGTTTGTCGCCAGCAATCGGGAAGGCTTGATCATGGCGACCTTTCTCATCATCGTGGCGATCGCAGGCAAGGTCGTGACGGGCTTTACGCTGTGGGGTCAGCCAGACTTAAACAAACTGGCGATCGGCGTGGGGATGATTCCGCGAGGCGAAGTGGGGCTAGTGTTTGCGGCGATTGGGGCGACTAGCGGCGTGTTGTCGGAGTCATTGCAGGCGGCGATCGTGGTCATGGTGATTTTCACCACATTTATTGCACCTCCCCTGCTGCGCGTCGTGTTTTCTAAAGAAGCGTCTTCAGAAGGTTTGACGGGCGAAGTTTCGGCGGTTGAAGGGCTGATCGAAGACGCGGTGGGTGATCGTCCACAGTCCTGATATGTGAAACTAGTCGGCGATCGCTTGCGTAAAGATACGGACAGGCGATCGCCGAAAAAATATATTCCAAAGAAGGCAACTATATTAGAATGCTGTAGCCTAAATCTAAGTTCACAAACGAGATAGATGGGCGGTCATACTAACTGGCAGGCGTTTAAAAATTTCATGCTGAAGGATTACTCTGCTCAAAATTCTATAAATACTTTCCGAAACTTGAGAACTGAGATCTGCGTCTGCCAAATTCAAGGGTGCAAAAGATTCTACTGAATAAAGCAGAATTTTCCAGAAAAGAGGGGACGATCGGAGAAGACTAAATAGGCAACGACGGCAAAATAGAAGTCAAAAAGATTGGGCTTTAGATCTGATTGGATGTTTACTATCGAACTTCTTTGCGAAATGATCCAAAACCTCAAGCGGTTGGTCTAAAGTCCAGTGTCTAATGTTTAATAGTCTGCGTCTGATGGTGATTCAATTTAACGGCGGGGTTAAGGTTTTTTCTGACCCGGCCCTTTCTTGTCTGCTTGAAAATGTGCTTAATCATAGGAACTGTGGTGATTTTCTAACCCGATCGCGATGCGCGGCAAACAAGGAGCGATGACTTTGAAACGCAACGTATTTGAACAGGAAATAGAAAATAGGAACCTAAAAAAAGGAAGGCTAAATTTCTACTTTTTTTTCTACCTTTTGCCTTTTGTTCTATTTCTATTTCCTTCGGCTGCTGAGGCCGCAAGGTTACAGTTTTGGCGGTTTGATTCGAGTCAAAATCGCTTAGAGTTTACAACTGATAATGGGGTGCAGCCCAGGGCCCAACTGATTGCAAATCCGACTCGATTGGTGATTGATTTACCAGGGGTCATACTGGGTCGCCCCGCCGTCACAGAATCTTACAGTGGGGCGATCAAGTCGGTGCGGGTGGGTCAGTTCGATCGCGGCACGACGCGGATTGTCGTTGAGATGGCATCGGGCTATACGATCGACCCCAGCCAGGTCAAATTTCGCGGGGCCACACCTCAACAGTGGAGCGTCCAGTTACCCACGCCGCAAGTAGACAGGACTGCCAGCGCGCCTGACAATTCTGTGACGGTTCCCACTCAGTCGCCTATTTCTTCTAGTCCCGGTGTTAGCACCCGATCGTTTATTCAAAACGTGCAGCCGACTCCGGATGGGTTTTTTATCCGCATGACGGGGGGCACTCCACAAGTGCGATCGATCAGAAGCAGCGATCGGCGACAGATGTTTATTGATCTATACGGGTCAGCCCTTTCGCCGAATCTGACTTCTCGCAACTTTATCAGCGATCGCAATGGGGCAAGTCGGCTTCAAGTGTCTCAGCTTCAGGCTTCTGTGGTGCGTTTGACGCTGACCGTTTCGCCCAATAGCGCTGATTGGCAGGCAACTCCCAGCGGGACAAATGGCTTAGTGTTGTTGCCCCAGTTGGGGACGGCCTCCACGCCTCAACCGAGCAATCCGCCAAACAGTCCGCCACCCATCGCTCAAAATCAGGGCGGCGTGGCTACCATTCAAGCGGTCGAATTGGATGAGGGCAGTCGCCAACTTCTGATTCGGGCTGATCGTCCCATCACCTATACCTCTGGATGGGATCGGGCTTCTAGTTCTTACCGCATCACCGTTCCGTCGGCTCAGTTGGATCGATCGGTGCGCGGGCCGAGCCTTTCTGCCAACAGTCCTTTATTACAGGTGCGGCTGAGACAAGAAGATGCCCGTACGGTGGCGATTTTGTTGTCTCCAGCGGCCGGGGTACAAATTGGCGATATCAATCAACCGAGTCGGCAACTGCTTGCCCTACAACTACGGCGATCGGGGCTATTTGCGGTTTCACCTCCGAGCAGTTCACCGGGTTCTACGATTCCTGTGCCGCCTGCGACCAATCCGATTCCAACGGTGCCACGAGTGCCCAACGGACGGCGGGTTGTGGTGATCGATCCAGGTCATGGCGGCCCTGATCCGGGAGCCGTGGGAATTGGAGGCTTGCAGGAAAAAGAAATCGTTACGGACATCAGCAGACAAGTCGCCGCGATTTTAGAACAGCAGGGCGTGCAGGCAGTTTTGACGCGATCGAACGATATTGATCTCGATCTAGAACCTCGCGTCGCTCTGGCCGAAAGAGTTAACGCCACTCTATTTGTCAGCATTCACGCCAACGCAATCAGCATGAGCCGACCGGATATCAGCGGGCTTGAAACCTACTACTTTGATAGCGGGTTGGGGTTGGCTCAATCGATTCACAGCAGTGTGTTGCAGGGTACAGGTGTCCGAGATCGCGGCGTTCGCAAGGCTCGATTTTATGTGTTGAGAAAAACCTCGATGCCGTCGGTGCTGGTTGAAGTCGGATTTGTGACAGGACGCGACGATGCTGCTAAATTATCGACAGCAAGTTATCGCAGACAGATGGCAGAAGCGATCGCTCGCGGTATTCTACAGTACATGCGTTAATTTGCTTGGCGATAGATTAAGGAGTGTGTGTGTGAGGAGTCAAAATTCAACAATGGGACAGTCCGGTCATTCAAACAAAGATTTAAATTCAAGCAGACCAGCCAATTTTAATTTAGACCCAAAACCTTCCAGTAACGCCCCCATTGGCATCTTTGATAGCGGTGTCGGGGGCTTAACTGTGTTGAGAGAGCTTTACCGTCAGTTGCCTCTTGAGTCGGTGCTTTATTTTGGCGATACGGCGCGGTTGCCCTACGGGACAAAATCTCCCAGTCAAATCGTGCAGTATGTGCGGGAGATTCTCACCTGGATGACGCACAAAGGCGTAAAAATGGTGATCGTGGCTTGCAATACCAGTTCTGCGTTGGCGATCGAGCAGGTGCGCTCTGAGTTTCCAGATTTACCGATCGTTTGTTTGATTTTGCCGGGGGCAAGAGCGGCGGTTCAAGTTGGGAAGCGAATTGGGGTGATTGCGACGCCTGCGACGGCAGCCAGTAATGCTTATCGTCAAGCAATTTTAGAAGTCGATCCGACCGCAGAAGTTTGGCAAGTGGGCTGTCCCGAATTTGTGCCCTTGATCGAACAAAATCGGATTGACGAACCCTACACCTATCACATTGCTCAAACCTATCTAGCGCCATTACTCGAACAGCAAATCGATACGCTGATTTATGGCTGCACCCACTATCCGCATTTGGCTCCCGTGTTAAAGGCCATTTTGCCGCGATCGATTCAGTTAATTGATCCGGCGGTTCACGTCATCGCTGCGGCGGCCCAAGAATTAGATTTATTAGGACTGAAACACACTCGCCCTGCGATGCCCACTCAGTTTTGCGTCAGCGGTTCGCCCAAGCCTTTTGTGGAAATTTCTCGTCAGTGGTTGGGCTGTACGCCGATCGTTGAGCAGATCAGTTTGCCAGAAGTGACTCGTCAGACGATGGTCAAGTCTGAGGTTTAACGTGAATTCGATGAGAGTTTTTGCTTCGTTGTTCACGGCTTCTGCCTCTCAAGCTGCCAATTCTGGGGGACTTTAAGAAAAGAATTCTGGTTCAAAGTCCCCGGCTCGTAGGGGATTTAGGAGATGCCTAGATTAACGTGAATTCGATAGAGTTTTTTCGCTTCGGTATTTAACGCTTCTGCCCCCCAACCCCCCAAATCTGGGGGACTTTCGGACAGGATTTCTTGCTCAAAGTCCCCCAAACTTGGGGGATTTAGGGGGCTGCCTGGAGTGATCGCCACAGCGAGGGATTTCATCGAATTCACGTTAGATTAACAACCGCAGTGAAAGATTTCATCGAACTCACATGAGGATGAGGGAGAACTTCGATGATCTGTTCCCCTTTGGGGGTAATCCGCTTCGCGAGGAGGGATGAGATGTATATCAAATTCCCTTTACTTTTTTCACATCTCACACCTCACTTCTTCAAAAGTGCTTTGAAGGCTCGATGCTCCTCGGTGGCTCCTACGACTAAAAATCGATCGCTGGCTTCTAAAATCGTTTCGCCTAATGGGTAGCGGTTGAGTTGATTGTGACGCTCGATCGCCATGATCGTGACTCCGGTGAGGCGGCGGATGTTGGCTTTGGCTAAACTAAGTCCGACTAAGGGCGAGTCTGTCGGTAGCGTGTACCAGTGCTTCTCTAAACCTTCGATCGCTGCGTCAAAATCACCGCCGCCCCAATACTCGGCTCGTTCTGGCAAAATGTCACGATAGCGGCCGGAGCGATAGCGGTTGACAACTTGCTGGACAGCATAGGCAGAATTTCCTAACTTCAACAGCATGTGTGCACCTAATTCGAGGGCGGCTTCAAATTCGGGTTGCACGACTTCTTGAGCGCCGAGTTGATAGAGAACATCAAATTCATCGTTGACATGGGCACGAACTGTAATATCGAGGTCTGGTGCAAGGCTGAGGGCCCGCTGCAAGGTTAAGCGAGTCGCCATTGGGTCAGGAAGCGCGATCGCCATCGATTTTGCACGAGATAAATTGGCTTTTTCTAACACTAACGGACTGGATGCATCTCCAAATAAATAAGGAATGCCCTGCTCCCGTAAGGTTTGTAGAGAAGCTTCGTTGTTGTCTAAGACTAGAATTTTGTGTCCTTGAAAGTAGAGCATCCGCACGAGCGTTTGGCCGACCCTGCCGTATCCCGCTACGACAACGTGATCGCTGAGGTCTTCCTCAAGTCCGACGATGTGCGCGGGCTTACCCGATCGGATTTTCGCCCCAATGCCTGGAATTCGTTCTAATGCAAGCAGCAAGGCGGGTGTTGTCTTGAGCAAAAAGGGCGTGATGAGTAGCGTGACTGCGGTTGTGCCAACGGTGAGTCCGTAGAGCCTTGATGAAAAAAGCCCTTGACTTTGAGCCACGCCCGCCAACACAAAAGAGAATTCTCCAATTTGATTAATTCCAAGCCCCACTGTCAACGCAGTCTTGAGCGGATAGCGGAATAGCGCCACGATCGCTGTCACAACCACCGCTTTGCCAACCATTGCGATCGCCACCAGTCCAATCACAATCCAAACATTAGCGATGAGAAAGCCTGGATCAATTAGCAGCCCGATCGACGCAAAGAAAACAGTCGCAAACACATCCCGCATTGGCAAGACGCGATCGAGGGCATGGTCAGCATAATCGACGTTAGAAATCATTAATCCGGCGACAAATGCGCCCATCTCGATACTCAGCCCAATCCTGGAAGTGAGGAGGGCAATTCCCAGGCAAATCACTAAGATTCCTAACAGAAATAGCTCCTGCGATCGCGTCTGAACCAGCAGTTTGATCAAAAATGGAATCACCCAAATCCCAGCCAGAACTGCGCCGCCCATAAATAATAAGGCTTTGACGATCGCACTGAGAACAGCAAGTCCGATCGCGTTTCCTGGTTGAGTTAAGGCAGGCAAAACGGCGAGCATGAGTCCCAGCCCAAGGTCTTGTACGACCAGGATTGCCAGCATGATCTGCCCGTGAGCCGTCTGCACCTCATTGCGCTCAATCAAACTTTTAAGAACAACGGCAGTCGAAGAGAGCGACAGCACCGCACCCAGAAACACCGCTTTGGGCATCGTATCAACCCAACCCGTGAGATAGGCAACGCCTCCCCCGATCGCCATCGTCAGCAAGATTTGTAGGGTTCCTCCACCGAGAGCGATTGCTCGAACTCGCAGAAGTTCCTTTAAAGAAAACTCGACCCCTAACGCAAAGAGCAGCAGGGCGACTCCCACCGTCGAAAGTACCTGAATATCACTTTCTGTTGTGATCAATTTCAACCCTGTCGGGCCAACCAACATGCCGCTGAGTAGGTAGCCCAACAACACAGGCTGTCCCAAGCGACTAGCAATATATCCTCCAGTGGTGGCGGCTCCGAGTACTGTCACCAGGTCAGTAACGAGCGTTAACTCTCCAGCCATTGAGACTCCTTTACGATCGCTGTCGATCTGAATGGGACTTTGGACTCTAGACTTCAGACAGGGAAGCATTTTAAGTCTAAGGTCTAAAGCTTAAAGTCTCTGCCACGTAGGTAGCCGAAGTCTGGCAAACGAGATTAATGTGACGTGAATTTACTGAACCCCCTTAAGGTAATCTATCCAAAATTTTCCACAAGAAGAAAGCTTTTGCACCAGAAACCTGGTCTGATCTCTCAGAATTGGCAGTTTGGGAGGGCAGAAGTGCTGAACAATGCATCGAGAAACTTTATCGAATTAAAGTGAAATTAACCCTTCTGCTTGGCTTTCTCTCTCGCTAGTTTTCTGGCTTTTAGGGCTTCCAGGTTTTGTTTGATGACGCTGACAGAAGCTCGATCGCCGCGCTCCAAATACAATTCGCTCGCCTTGACTAAGTTGATCGTGGCATCATCATCTCGTCGCAAATTTGCCCAGGTCAGACCTCGATTGTGAAAGGCTTCGGCAAACGTTGGGTTAAGTTGGATGGCTTGACTAAAGGAGTCGATCGCTGCCTGATATCGTCCCGACTGATAGTTCAAACAGCCTTGCTGAAATGCTTTTGAGGACTCTGTCTCAGGTGACAAGTCGATCGCGATCGGTTCCGAAAACAGCACTTGACGACTGCCTGACCCGACATACGCCCAGACCATCGAGCCAATGCCAAAACCAGCCACAATCGCCACAACCCCCAACACAGCCAATAAGTTTACGGTTTCCATAACGTGCCAAAAAAGAATCGGGCCAAACGCAGACCTTTCGTTAGTCTACATTCAGCCCGTCATCGGTTTTCTAGTCTACGTGTTAGACCATTGGGTTAAATCATTGGGTTAAACCATTTTGAGATCAGGATATTCGGTGAGCAGATCATCGCGAGTCAAGACATCGCCTTCGGCTTGGGGGGCCCATAGCACTTCGAGAGCCATTAGCCGATCGCTCGACACACTCCCTAACTGACTCAATGCCTTTCGCAGATCTTCAGAACTGTTAATTTTGGGAAGTTCCAATTTGCCTTGAGTCGCAACCAGCAGCGTTACCACAATGTATTCACCGGGGTCTTGTTCTGCCAGTGCGCCTTTCTCCGCCACCGTCAACGCGCTACTTTGCTTAAGCTGATTGTTGACGTTAGACAGGGTTTCGGCTGTAAATTTGCTGCGTTCAGACAGTGCCAGACGATTGAACTGATTTTCGGCCGCTTCTAACCGAAGTTGTTGAGACTCTTCGCCACCGTAGGCCCAGTATTCAGGGTGACGCAACAGCGAAAGTGTCGTTTCTTGTAAAACTTGAGCCAACCCTTCAGAAGAATCGGTGTTTGCTTTTTGGGCAATGCGATCGAGATCTGTTTGTAGATTTCGAGCTTCTGACAGCAGACCGACCTGGACACGAGCGATCGACACAGCAGGATTGGTGTAGTTCAACTCATCGGCATCTTCACGATTTTGTCGGAAGCTACGGACGAGGAAGCTGGCGATCGCAAAGAAGATCAGCAGCGAAAACAGCCCGCCACCGCCGCCACCCAAGAAGGGCAAATAGACGAAGGGCAGCCCAAATCCACCGCCACCGGGATAATAACCGCCACCATAACCACCTCCGACTGGAGGGGCATAAGTCCGGCTAGGAGGCGCATAAGTTCGGCTGGGTGCCCGGAATGAGCCACCCCCGATTCGTCCACCGCTTCTAGCAGCCAGAGCGCCATCGGCATGACCTAGCGCGATCGTAAGAATGAGGGCGATCGCAATCAGGGGTTTCAATAGTTTTTTAATCAACGGAGAGACTTTTTGGTTCATAGCTCTGTACCTATCAAGCTTGTTTCAACGCAGACAGGCTGGTTGAGCGGTTCGCAGATTTCTGAGCGTTCTGTTAAGAGTTCTAAAGCCTGCTTACTTTTCTACTTTATCGCCTTCCTCTGGGGTTGGAAATGCCTGGAAGGGGGAGTTAACCGTATAGATAAGGAGGGATGAGGGATGAGGGATGAAAAAGTTTTTAGGTTTGGGCGTTGAATGTCGGGGAAGCAAGGAGTTTGAAAGGTTGTAAACTCGACAAAGCAGAAAATCTCAATTAAGAAAAGCTTCTACCGACACCATCCCTCATCCCTCCTTCTACCCTCCCCCAACGATCGTCACGACTTCTAGCCGATCGCCCTCTGCTATCTCAGTTTCTGTCCAAAATTGGCGATGGAGAATTTCACCGTTGTATTCAATGGCGATCAGACGGGGGTTGAGTCCGAGTTGTTCGAGTAGGCTGGGAAGCGGAGTGTGAGGAGGACAGGTGTGAAGCTCCCCGTTGACTTGAAGCGTGATAGACATGGACGGCTAACAATGTTTCTGTAGTTTCTACTGTCCATTGTCCCAAGGATCTTCGCTGGTTTGTCCGTTGTGGGCGATCGGTATGCGATTTTTCTGATTTAGCTGTGCCAAGAAGTATTGGGTGGCGAGCGTTGGCTGCTCGGCTTGCATCACGGCCCGAACGACAGAAGCTCGTTGTGCCCCGGCTGAGAGAATGTCGTGAATATTGGTACTGTCGATACCGCCGATCGCAAACCACGGCACCGGAGAATGATCGGCAGCGTAGCGCACATACTCTAAGCCAGCGGCAGCCTTTCCTGCTTTGGTCGGCGTTTCGTATACTGGCCCGACCCCAATGTAGTCAGCTCCTTCTGCAATGGCGCGGTGCAATTCATCAGGATTGGTCGTCGATCGTCCGATAATTTTCTGCGGCCCCAACAGTTGACGCGCTAACTCAGTAGGAATGTCTTGCTGTCCGAGGTGAACGCCATCAGCATTGACAGCCAGGGCAATATCAGGACGATCGTTGACGATAAATAGCGCCCCATAGTCATGACAGATTTGACACAGCTTTTGAGCAGTGGTCAGTCGCATCTCATCATCCGCTTGCTTATCGCGATATTGAACGAGGGTCAGCCCGCCTTGTAGCGCCGCCTCCACGATCGCAAACAAATTGTCAGAAGGAGCCGTCACCAGATACAACAGGGATTGCCGTAGGCGTTGATGCTTTTGGTAAGACATCAGGCTGCTTTCGATTGTATAGACGTGATAGCGCACTTGTTTAACCGCCGTCGCCATCTCGCTGCTGTAGACCTTGCCATACTCTTCTAAGACCCGCAGGGCTTCTTCGACGCGACAGAAGTTTACCTGTAGGACATCCTCAATGCTGTTTCGGGACGCTTCTTGGGGGTGGGTGAGGTCAGTACCGGGGTCGTCGGGGGTGTTGCGGGCGGCGCGAAGTTCGGAGGTGTGCCACTGAGCTAACGTTTGCCGCAAATGCTTACACTGCTCGGTCAGGCGCGAATGATTTAACCCAAATCGACACCATTCTTCGATGACTCGCAGTCCTTCACGGGCGCGATCGAGGTTAGCATCAAGAATCCGGTAAAGTGCAGGTTGTGCAAACTGGCTGCGGCTGTCTGTATTGCCCATTGGAACAAACCCATTAATTTTCAATCGTATCAGTCAGAGGAGAGCGAGGAGATTTTTTTGAGTGGCCTTGTCCAGTTGTGACCTCATGCTTGACTCAACTTCCAATTCTATTTGTGAAATTTTGTAACGTTTGTCACGTTCAACAAATCTATAGACAAAATTGAAGGATTGTTTTTCAAGCTTGTGAAGAATGAGGGAGTAGTCGGCGTGGAGTTGAGTTTGAGGCTTTGCTGACTGAAATCTAACCTATCTCACAATCGTCGTCACCTTTACTTTTCAACTGTCATCCTGAAGCCGTGTCTAGGAGAAAAATTGTGAGTCCGATTCCCACTCGTCGCGCTGGCCGTTGCAGCACTGTTTGCCTGACCCAAGATTTTGTCCCTGAGTGGGGAATGTTTACCCTGTCTGCATTGTGCGTTTCGGGACTGGTGGTTGCTGGGGCGCAGGGAGCGATCTCTTCGAGTTACCCGCAAGGGGTCGCTTCGAGTTACCCGCAAGGGGTTGCTCAAGTTCCTAACGTTGTCACGGTTGCTCAAAGCCCCTCAAATTCTCAGCAAACCAGCGTTTTGTTTGTCAATCCTGCCTCTGGCAATGATAGGGGTAGCGGTAGCGAACAGGCACCCCTTAAAACCATTACTCAAGCGCTGCGAGTTGTGCAACCGGGCACCATTATTATGCTGGCTCCGGGAACCTATAGCGCCAAAACCGGGGAAACCTTTCCGCTTTATCTCAAACCGGGCACCACGATTAAAGGAGAGCCACGCGATCGCGGTCAAAGCATCATCATTCAGGGCGGCGGATTTTTTCTCAGTCGCACCTTTGCTCGACAGAATGTGGCGATCGTTGGCGCAAATCAAGCCGGGCTGACCGGAGTGACGGTAACCAACGCCAACCCTCAAGGCTATGGGCTATGGGTCGAATCGACGAGTCCTGTGATTTCTGACAACACGTTTACGGGCAGCGGTCATGATGGGGCTTCTGTCGTCGACAGCAGCGCTCCTATTTTACGCAACAATTATTTCTATCAAAATGGGGCAAACGGCATCACGATCTACGGATCGTCGCGTCCAGAGCTTCAGGAAAATATTTTTGAGAAAACAGGCTTTGGCATCAATATCGCCCAAAATGCGGCTCCCCGACTCACCGGAAATCGCGTCACACAAAACAAAGACGGCATTGTGATCCAGGGCAGGGCCAGACCGATTTTGCGGGGCAATGTGGTAGACAGCAACAGTCGAGACGGCATCGTTGCGATCGCTCAGTCTCGTCCCAATCTCGGCACCTCGGCTGACCCCGGCAACAACACTTTTATCAGCAACGGTCAGTTTGATATCAACGCCAAAACCAGTAGTGAAACGATCGCTGCCTTTGGCAATCAACTCTCTTCCAAAGCCAACGGCAAACTCGATTTTTCAGGAACGGTCAATGTGGCAGATATCTCCGTTGCGCCGACAAACGTTGCGTCTACGGTTCCGTTTGGGCAAGAAGTGGCGCGTCCGTCACCCAAAGTCAGCGCGCCTCCGCCTGTTGCTCCGATCGCTGCGATTCCGGTGCCCGCTCCGGTGAATGTACCGCGTTTAGTCAGTCCGCCAGAGGCTCCCAAAGCGCCTATTTTTTCGCGCCCTGCGGCTACAAGTTTAAGGCGGCTTCCTGTTCCCAAGGCGACGGCTCCTCAAATTCAAGTTGCGCCTCCGACTCCCCAAGCGGTTCCTCAGATTCAAATTGCGCCGCCTGTGACGGCTCCAGCGCCCCTTTTACGGCGACCTGCGTTGTTTAGCCGTCCAACAGCGACGAGCGGCGCGATCGAGATCCCCGTTCCTGCCCCCGAATCAAGTGCCGCGCCTGCAAATGTGAACCCTGCTGTGAATCCGCCGTCTACCCTAGCGGTCGCTCCGGGTCAAAGCATTCTCCCGGTGCCGAGTGCAGATGCGCCCCTGGGCAATGTGGGCAATATGTCGTCTGTTCCGATTTGGCGCAACTCTGGACAGCGATCGCAGGGCAGTTCTTTGAGTGCAGCCGCAAATTTACGCTTTCGAGTCGTTGTAGAAGCTGATAGCGACAGCCAGCAGTCTCAGGTCAAAGCGATCGTTCCCGATGCCTTCCCCGTTTCTCTGAGAGGTCGTACGTTAATGCAGGCGGGAGCTTTTGGCGATCGATCCAAAGCCGACGAGCTTCTACAATCCTTGTTAAATCAGGGTCTCAAAGCAACGATCGAGCAACTGTAACCGACCCAAACAAAACAGTTCTTCTCCTCACTCCCCACTTCTCCCACCTCACCCATTTGCCTTTAAAATAAAAGTGATTAGAATCACGGCTAAAACAGGATCTTATTCATGAATATTGTGGAGTTTTTTGCCCAGAGTGCAGGTAAATGGTCTTCGTTGAGAACCAGCCACCATCTGGCTTTTAAGCAACAAGAAGGCGGTAAGTCAGAACTTCAAATCGAACTGCTCGATAAGACCGATCCGGCAGTGATTCAACTCTGTGCGCTCTACGAGGTCGATCCTGAAACAGCGCTGTGTGGGGCCCGCGTCACCTGGGACGGCACGATGGAGTGGGACGAAGAAAAGCATGAGGGCTCGACGGTGTTGGTGCCGATCGCAGACCCCGAAAAGCCCAATGAAGGCAGTCTACTTCGAGAAATGGGCTACGCCGAAAAAGCACCTGTTGCGGGACGCTATGAGATGGGCAGCAATGACGAACTCGTTTTGATCACAGAGTACGAAACCATGTACTCCAAAGAGCGGCTCTGGTTTGAGAGTCCCAATGTGCGGTTGCGTCACAGCATTCTCAAACGATTTGGCGGCTTTAGCATGGCTTCTTTCTGCTCCGAAGTCCGCATGGGTGGCGCAAAACCTCAAGAAAGTGAGACCGACACCGCGGCCAGTTCTTCTTGAGAATTGGGGGGATCAGTCGATCGTAAAGTGATGTCGTGCTGGCGATCGTTGAGTCTTGATTGTTTGAATTCTCCTCGCTCAAAGTTCAAGATCTTAGAGATCCCCCAACCCCTCTCTCAAAAAGAGGAGAATTCGGCGAAATCTTGACTGTAAATATCAATTCGGACAGCCTCTAAATCTCCCAAAATTAACGTCAGTTCGAGGAACGCTTCGCTTCTAGATCCAGGAACGCCCCCTAAATCTCCCACAAGTGAGGGACTTTGAACCAGAATTCCTCTCTGAAAGTCCCCTAAAATCGGGGGTTGGGGCAGAAGCCGTGAACAACGAAGCGAAAAAACTTCATCCAGTTCAAGTCAAACGAACCCCCTTTCCCTCACGCTTTGTCGCCATTTTGGTCAGCCACGGCTTTTAGTTTGGCGTAAAAATCAGACCCCGCATTGGTTGGCGTAAATTGATGGATTGGAGGTTGATGATCTTCTAGCGGCTCATCGGCTTGAACATTACCATTAGTCACCTCATCGGCAGTTGGCTCAAAGCTGGCGCGATCGATCAGGGTCTCCATCTTGGCTAAAGAACTGGTCGCGATGTCTGGAAGCGGCTCAACTGCCTTCTCCGGGACTTGTAAAGTAACTGGACTGACCTCAACGGGAGCAGATTGGATTTGTTCGGCTAGCGCAATCCAGGCAGGTTCTGGCTCCTCAATTCCTGTGGAACTCTCAGCGATCAACGGCACTTCGACCACAAAGCTAGACGACTTGACCTGTCGCCGCTCTGAAGTTGTGGCATTCAAATTTTTGGGGAATTTGTTGCAAACTAGCCGCTCAAACTCATAGTTAAAGTGATAGCAGGGATTGTTGCGTCGCTTCCAAAGCTGGAGAATTTGATCGACCGAAATCGCTTTGTAGCGTCCTTGATAGAGCGCCTCAATCACAGCCCAGCGCACCCAACCCGCAGGAAACTCCTTCAGCCACTGCTGCGTAAGCTGGCTGACGGTTTGATAACCCAGATCAAAACTGTAGTGTGTTAACAGATCTGCTGCATGGGCGATCGCGGTTTTATCATCTGGAAGACCTTTTACCAATTGTGTCATCAACCCTCATCACAGAAAGGCTTCCTCGCAAGGACAGGAAAGCCAGGGAGGTATCCCTAGAATCAGGAATCTCTGGGGAAGCTGTACCGAGTTTAGATTAAATCCACTGCACAAGTCTATTCGGGCAGACGCTGAACGCCACCTTGAACCGGACTCACACCACTGCCCTCAAAGGGTTCGCTGCCCCCTGACCAATTAAAGTCGCTGATTCGCAGCCCGATCGACCCCAGTTCCAAAATTGGATTGTAGCGTACCGATACACTGTAGCTGCGACGGCTATATTCCAACACGTAGTCGGTACTAATTTCGCGACCTGTTTGAATATTGTAAGCCGTCTGAAAGCCAAAGCGAATCGGGCCGTAAATCTGCTGAGTAATCCCTGCATAGAGAATCCGATCATCCGCCACGCGATCGAACAAAAAGGGCGACAACCCATCCCGCAAAACTTGAGTGTAGGTGATGTTGAACGCGGTATAGTCCAAAAATGGCTTGGTAAAGTTGCCAATCTGACCCGAAATTCCCACAGTGGCATTGAGGTTTCGCTGATAATCGCCATTGCTGTAGGCGTTGCCAACCCCCGTCAGACCTAGACCCAACGAAAGATAAGGCGTGATTGGGGTGGGAGAGTAGCGCAAGCCTGCTTCTGGAGTTGCGGGAGCCGCTTTGCCCTGCCAGAGAATAAATCCTCGATTGATCGCCGCACTTCCTTGAAAGCGACCGAGACTGATGCGATTATTTTTGCGAACTGGCTCTAATAGATCGGCGCGATCGGTGTCTGCATTCACAAACTGATAGCCGGCCTGATAGCTGAGATTGATGCCCGTGTTGCCCAAGACAATGTTGGGTGAGAAAAACAACGCCCCAATGCTGCTTTGAATATCCTGAAAGCCTAAAGAATTGTTAAACAGGCGATCGCGATAGCTGGCTTCTAAACTCAGGGTGTGGGTTCCGACGAGCTGTTGGGCCCGCAAACTTGCCCGCAAATTGTCTTCTACGTCGCCCAAATCGAGACTGGTGAGAACTGCCGTGCCTCTAACCAGCGTGCGAGGACTCAAAGGAACGGTCAATCGGCTCTTTACGCCAAAGTTTTCTGGACGAAATGGATTGCCCCCATTCGTAATCGCCTTCTGCACCAAAATCTGTGGCGTAATTGTAAACCGGGCCGCCCCCGGAGGCAGCACATCGATTTGGCGCTCAATAAACAACCCGCCGCGATCGGTCGCATCAAACCCAAAGTTAAATAAAGCAGGCTGACGCTCATTGCGATCTAAAATGACTCGATTTCGCAACAGAGGGAGCGAAAAACCGCGATCGAAGACCACACGAGGACGAGAAGCCACCACTTCATCGCGCAAAGGAGAAAGCCGTCTCAGTTGGGCTTCTTCTGCTCTTAGCTCTAACTCTGGTGGCGAAAAGGGGTCATTGGTAATTCTGACTTTCTTAGCTCGCCATCCTTCGGGATAAAACTCGATCTGATCCGCCTCAAAGCGCAATCGTCTGACCTGCCCACCAATGCGGGGGACAACCTGCGCCCCACTGGGGTTTCTACCTGAACCAAGAATCAGGTTGGCACTTCCAGGACTGGTGACTTGCTGGGGCTGATTGGCAAAGACGCGATCGCCCACCGTTCCGCCAGGGACAGTTCCCGAAGTCACGTCGGTAGGCAGGTTGGGATTAAAGTCAGTCGCAGTGGTCGGCAGAAAGATCTCTCCACCCGCCTGCTCGATCGTGCCTTCTTCTTGAATCAGGTTGTAGCGAAACCGTTGTCCTCGAAGGGTTTGATCGCCCCTGGTCAAGACGACGTTTCCTTCGGCAATGGTCAGCCGATTGACTAAATTCACCTGAAAGCGATCGCCCGTAATCAACGCGCCTCGAAACTTGAGAGACACCCTGCCTTCTGCGGTAAAGATTTGTCGCTGTACGTCGTAGTCCTGGCGATCGGCTTTCAGTTCTAAAATTCCTTCGCTACCCAACTTCTGAACGGGGATGGGAGCGGGTGCAGGGGTAACGGTTGGAGGCGGCGCTACGGGTGGGGGGGCAGCAGGCGCGATCGGAGCAGGGGGAGCGTTGGTAGGAGGAGCGGGAGTGTCAGGGAGCGCGGGCGGTTGAGCAAGAGTTGGCGCATCCTCAGTCGTCACTGTTCCACCCAACGCATCGGCACCCTGCAAATCGGAAGGTTCCCGGAGGTCTGCAAGCTCTGGAGGTAACGTTTCGGGAGGAGAGGGCTTGGCCAGAGCGGTGGCCGAAGCGAGGAGCGCGTTGCCCGATCTGCTTTGCAGATATTTGAACGATCGCACCGTCTCAAGGGTTGATGGAACTGCTGGCTCAAGCCTGGAAGGGGCGACAAGAGATGGCGGTTCGGGTGGGGGAACCGGATAAGGCATACATTAAGCTACTCGATCGAAACGCCCGACAGATACACCGCGTCAGTATACAGAGAAGGAGGACAGCATCATACCGCCTCCTTGTCTGACGGGCCAGTTCTCTAGATTTATTCCATATCTCTCCGCTTGGGGTTCCGAGACGGGTCGTTAGAGAGGAATCCAAAGAAAAACAAGCCTACGAAAAATGCAACCACAATGTAAACAACCACTTTCAGCGTCAACATGCTGATATCTCCAGAATTATGAAGGGCTAAAAAAGTTCCGTTGGGACGGGATGGTTTTTCTATCTTACTGGATGCTGGGCCGCAAATCTTAGCGACGGGTGAGCCATCTCCAAAAAGCGATCAGGGCGGACTCGATCGCCACCATGCCTCGATCGAGCCAGCCGAGAATCCGCTGTAACGGCGATTTGACGTAGCCGACGGGGGTGGCTTTGGTTTCGATCCAGTCGGAGGTGTGTTTGAGGGTGGGATCTGAGTCAGGCGTTGTAGGCTGGGGGCTGGCGTTGGGCCGTCGGGTGATTTTTCCAGGCTTTGCGGTGGAGGTGAGGCGGTTGGATTGGGTCTTGGCGAGGTTTGAGGGGCGGCGGGGAGGTTTGTGGGCAAAGCGATCGATCCAACTTTGCAGCGCGTTCCCAAACTGAACTTTTTGCTGAAAGGGTAAGGCTAACGTTGCAGAATCACCCGGCTGAATTTCTTGAGCACTCACCTGGGCACCCAGATGGGCAGTCGGACGGAAAGAGCGAGCCATCTGCTCTCTAGATTGTTTCTGGAAATTCGTCTCACCCTGCAAAGCTGACGTGGTGTTTCCAAATATTTCAGACGAGGTAAGCCACGGGTCAGCGTCGGTAGGAGCAACCCTCTGCGGGTATCTCGAAGAGAGCAAAGAATGATCTCGACTGCCAAAGAAATAGTGAACGGCTGCCCAAATCAATGCTTCTACATCGCCCAAGGTAGGAAGTTGTCGAATTAGCGTTTTGAAATCTTGTGTCGTTGGCACTGTGAGCGGCATCGGGGCAACGTGAAACGTCAGGCTCACGTCTGGACTAAACCAGGCTAACTCCGAAGGTTGCTCAACCAGAGCAGATTCTTGAAACAGATTGGTCGCGATCGCCACTGGACTACTTTGCACCCAACTCATTAGCTGATGAAAAATCCGCACTGGAGGGAGAGAATTGGGTCGATCAACGATCGCCAGCGAAGCGGTTGAATTCAAAACGCTTTGCCGACAGTAACGCCAATAGTTGGCCATTTCCCAGATGATGCGCTGACGCAGGCTTTCTTGCTGCTCGATCGTCAGAATGTCCATGATCTGATTGTCTGTCGTCACCAAAACTAGCTTGCCAGTGGGGATTAGCGAGGCGATGCCTTGGAGGGGACAGGGGGGAGAAGGCGTGAGGACTGAGGCGTGAGGACTGAGGCGTGAAGTGGGGTGTGGCTTGAAGCGGGCGACCCCTTGCGGGTAACTCAAAGAGATCGCACGTTGAAAAAAACGTTGAAAAAAACTAAGTTGGATAGCTTCGGTTTCTGGTTCTTTGTCAGCTTCGGTGAGTTGAATTGCGCTGAGAACTCGCTGAATGGGGGTGTCTGAGGCCAGTTCTGATTCGGTTTCTGTCGTCTGGGTGAGTTGGAGAAACGACCCCTTGCGGGCAACTCGAAGAGATCGCTGGACGGTTTGCCCGATTTGCTGTCCGAGCAGGCGAGTCGATTGAAACACCGCATAGACGGGGTAGAGCAAGATTTGGGTTGTCCAAATCAACGCCACTTTGGTGTGTCGCAAGGCGGTTGTGGTTTTGTCTACCAGCTTTTGGGTCTGTCGGGCGACAAAATTAAACAGATGACTTTGAAAGCGACCAGAGGAGGAAGACATAGACTCAGAAGGACGGATGAACGTCGGTGTAGCGATTCTGTGGCTCTAGACCCAATCCTTTTGAGAAAGGCGATCGTCCCAAGTTTATCGTCTAAAGTCCGTCTCTGTTAGTCTACTGTGAGCGATCGTTTCTTTCGAGTGTGTCATGGCTGATTCTGCGCTGATTTTGGATACGATTTCTCGACTTCGCCAGTTGACTCAGGTAGATGTGCAGTCTCAGTGGCGCTGCTGCTTTGACGATCGTTTGCCGACAAGTGAAATAGGTGGAGCGATCGCCGACCTGAACGCCAAAGGTCACGTTGCCTGGTCAAAAGGTCGCCAAGTTGTTTGGCTTTATCAGAAGTTCGTTTGGCCGGAGCATTTGAAGCATTATCCGCTAGAGGGTTTGACAGTGCGGTTGGCGTTGACCTGGTGGGCAGAAGTTGCGGAGGTGTATGTCAATGGTCAGCTTGTCCAGGAAGGCGATTTGTTTGACCATTCGGCGCGGGTGGTTTTGGGTCAGGTGGTGCCAAGAACGGCGGTAGAAGTGGCGATTCGGTTAGTGAGTCCGGGTCATGATGATGGGGCATTGATGCGATCGCGCCTAATTTACGAATCTAATTACGATGAAATTGATCCAGGATTTGTCGCCGATGAGTTAGAAGTCATTCAAAGCTATATTGATGCGTTTGAGCTAGAACAAATTGAGATTAATTTAGACTGGAAAATTCAAGATCGTGTTCAGTTTAATGAATCTTTGAAAGCACTTCGCAACTCTCTTTTACCATTCAGTTTTCTGATTAAAAAGCACACAATCTTTTTGTTAGGTCACGCTCATTTAGATATGGCATGGCTTTGGGATGTAGAAGAAACCTGGAAAGCCGCAGAACGTACCTTTACTTCAGTTCTCGACCTACAAAGAGACTTTCCTGAGCTAACGTTTTGTCATACAACGCCTGCTTTATACGACTGGATCGAACACCATCGACCCGAAATCTTTGCTCAAATTCAAACTCAGGTCAAAGCCGGAAAATGGGAAGTTGTTGGCGGCATGTGGGTCGAGCCAGAGATGAATTTGATTACTGGAGAATCGATCGCTCGTCACCTCTTATATGGTCAGCATTACTGTCAAGAAAAGTTTGGCAAAATTTGTCGAGTTGCTTGGCTTCCTGATACGTTTGGATTTAACAGTCAAACGCCTCAATTTCTAAAACAAGCCGGAATTGATTATTTCGTCACGCAAAAACTTCGCTGGAATGACACGACTCAGTTTCCTGACGATTGGTTCAATTGGCAAGCACCCGATGGAAGTCAAGTTAAGAGTCTGATGTCGTCACCGATCGGAGAAGCGATCGACCCGATCAAAATGGCAAACTTCACCTGGGATTGGGTTAAGAAAACAGGACAACCGAACTCACTTTGGCTGTTTGGCGTGGGCGATCATGGCGGCGGGCCGACTCGCGATATGTTGGAAGTGGCTCAACGATGGCAGCGATCGCCCTTCTTTCCCAAATTAGAATTCACGACCGCAATCAAGTATTTAAAAAGTTTAGAGTCTCCCAAAAATACCTGGGCTGACGAACTTTATCTAGAGTTTCATCGCGGCTGCTACACAACTCATGCTGACCAAAAGAAACAAAATCGTGACTGCGAAACATTACTTTATCAAACAGAATTATGGGCATCTCTGGCAACTATTTCTACCCAAAAACTCTATCCAAAAGCTGAACTAGAAATCGCCTGGAAAAAAGTTTTATTTAATCAATTTCACGACATTTTGCCAGGGTCTTCGATTCCTCAAGTTTTTGTCGATGCTACCCGAAACTGGAAAGAAGTCGATCGTATTCTTTCAGAGATTAAACTTCAATCCTTGAAAGCGATCGCTAATCAAATTTCTTTACCCTCACCGCCTCACTCTGAAGCGAGAGCGATCGTCGTGTTCAATTCACTCAACTGGCAGCATTCTCAAGTTGTCACACTGTTTGAAGAAGGCGACCAAAATTGGCAAATCTACACCCTTGAAGGACAGGAGATTGCAACTGAATCGATTTGCTATAGTCAGCCTCAAAAGACGTTTTCTCTGACTTCATTTTTGGCAGAGGTGCCTGCGATCGGCTATCGCTGTTATTGGCTGTGTCCCTCCGAAACAAATGCGTCTTCAAATCAGCTTAAAGAACCCTACGTTTTAGAAAATGCGTTTTTGCGAGTTGCGATCGACTCCAAAACAGGCAACTTATCGAGTGTGTTTGACAAGGGGGCGCAGCGCGAAGTTCTCAACGGACAGGGCAACCAGCTTCAGGCTTTTCGAGACGAGGGACAATACTGGGATGCGTGGAATATTGACCCCAACTACGCCAGCCATCCCCTTCCACCAGCCGAACTAGTTTTGATCGCAGGTTCTCAACAGCGCTTTCAATCCAGTATTTCTCTACAGCGAAAAATCGGGCGATCGGTTTTTTACGAACGCTACAGCCTGGAGCCAAATTCTGCTGTTCTCAAGATGTTTACGCTGGTCGATTGGCAAGAACGCCACGTCTTAGTCAAAGCCGCCTTTCCGTTGAATCTGGACGCTGACGTTGCAACTTACGAAATCGCCTGCGGAGCCATTCAAAGGACGACGAAACCAGAGAACGATCGTGACCAAGCCAAATGGGAAGTGTCTGCGATCGGCTGGGCTGATTTGAGTCAGGCAGATTACGGCGTAAGCGTTTTGAGCGACTGCAAACAGGGATACGATTGCCAACCGGGTCAAATTCGCCTGACGCTGCTGCGCGGTTCAGAATTTCCTGATCCAGAAGCCGACTTGGGACTGCACACCTTCACCTACGCCCTCTATCCCCACGCTGGCAACTGGCAAATCGCCCAAACCGATCGCCAAAGCCGAGAACTCAACCAACCGTTGACCGTTTTGAAGCTTGATCGTTCTAATCCAGACGGCACCCTGGCGGCGATCGCGTCGCTTCTAAATCTCCAATCCAAAAATCTAATTCTCAGCGCATTCAAGCAGTCTGAAGCGAACCCAGAAGAATACATCCTCCGGTGCTATGAATGTCACGGACAACCCGCAGAACTGAATTTACACAGTGATTTGGGTCTGACAATCTTTAACGAAGTAACGCTTTTAGAGGAGTTTGTTTCACCCGATTCAAACCCAATCGAACCCTGGAAAATCAAAAGCTTCTCAGTCAAGACATCTCAAAAGGGAGACAGGGAATGAGAAGCCGTTGATCGATCGACATCAAACTTAATTAGTCTTCATGATCCTCAAACGGGTCATCCAACTCTTTAGCGGGGGGGCCAAAGGCAGTGTAGATGGCGTATCCGGTGAGACTGACGATCGCAGCACAGATCGAAATGTTAAGAGCTATTGCGGGTTCCATAGTCAGATTCAAATTATGAGAAGGATTCCTCTATACTATTACAAAGAATTTACACATTCTATCGAAACAATCAATTAAGTAAGGGGAGCTATGGCACAGCGGACTCGGTTGGGAGATATTCTAAAGCCCTTAAACTCTGAATACGGTAAGGTTGTTCCGGGATGGGGCACGACTCCCGTAATGGGAATTTTCATGGCGCTATTCTTGGTCTTCCTGCTCATCATCCTGCAAGTTTATAACTCGTCGCTGCTTCTCAATGATGTCAACGTCGATTGGAGAAGTCTGGGCGGCTAGATTTTCGCCTCGGTTTGAAATTTTGCTAGTGCATTCACATCCTCGGTCTATCCGGGGGTTTTTTTGACCAAATTTTGGAGAATGGGCAAGGTTAACGTCAGTTCGATGAGAGTGACTCGCTTCGTTGCGATCAGCTTCAGCCCCCTAAATCCCCCAAAATTGGGGGACTTTGACCCAGAGAAAGTTCCAGAGTTCAAAGAAATTATGCTGATTCAAAGTCCCTCAGAATGGGGGATTTAGGGGGCGAATCCCCTGGCAACGAAGCGAAAAAGTTTATCGAACTGACGTAAAGTTAATTCATCTCACCCTCAGTTTCGACGCTGACCGATCGACGATCGCCCATTCTCGAAGTGTTGGAGACTCAAAATGCAGGAGAAGGTTTGATCAGGACGTTTTGCCGACTACGCCTTCGACGAGCCAATTCATCGACTCAAGCTCGATCGCCGTCGTCTCGTAATCTTTGCCTTCTGGAACGATCGTTTTGCCTGTGTTGTCCTTGAGTCCGCCTTTGTAGATCACCAGCGTTCCGGCTTCCATTTTGGCTCTGGCAGCTTCTGCGTCTTTTTTGGCCACCTCAGTCACACTGGGGCCATAGGGCGAAATTTTTACAAAGCCATCTTTGTAGCCGCCTCTGAGCAGATGAGGAATGCCCCCACTCATCAAGGTTTTGCCTTCTCGAATTATCGTCACATAGTTGGTGTAGACCTTTGTCCAATCCCATTCTGCGCCCGTGAGATAGCCCTTGGGAGCCAGAGAAGATTGGTTGGCGTGATAGCCCGACGTATACACACCGCGCCTTTCGGCTGTCTCGATCACGACTCTGGGGCTGTCTACGTGACAGGTGATCACATCGGCTCCTTGATCGACGAGACTATTCGTGGCTTCGGCTTCCTTGACGGGCAGTGACCAATCTCCGGTAAAAACAACCTGAGTCGTAATCGTCGGCTTGATGCTGCGTGCGCCCAACGTAAAACTATTGATATTGCGAAGCACCTGGGGAATCGGTTTGGCGGCTACAAACCCCAATTTGCCCGTTTTGCTCATGTGACCAGCGACGACACCCGCGACATATTGCGCTTCGTCAATGTAGCCAAAGTAACTGCCGACATTTTTAGGGTGCTTGCTGGGATCGTAGAGACCGCCACAGTGAAAAAACTGCACTTCGGGATAGTCTGCGGCCAGCTTGAGAATGTGAGGGTCAAAATAGCCAAACGACGTGGGAAACAAAACCGTTGCTTTGTCTTGCTCGATCATGTTTCGCATCGCTTCCTGGACTTCGGTCGTTTCGGGAACGCTGGCTTGATCGACGGTGTTGACATCTAGACTTTTTAAGCCTTCTTTGCCCAGAGAATGGGCCTGGTTATAACCAAAGTCATCCTTGGGGCCGACATAAATGAAGCCCATGACCAGTTCTTTAGCGGCGGGGCTTGCCCCTGGAGATGGACTGGTTGCAGTATTGTTAGCAGCAGGCGCACAACCCCACAGTTTTGACGTGGTGCCAAAGGCTCCGATCGCCAACAGCCCTCTCATCACCTGACGACGAGACGGGCGGCTACGTAAATAATCGTGACTCAAAATACTCTCCTCACTACGGATGCTTCAGTGATTGAAGACGGTTTTTCTGCCCAAGATTGTATTCTCCAATACAGTCGATCGAAAGGTTAGCGTCTCGTTTTGCATCGTTTCATGGGTTCGCGTTAAATCAGCGACTAGCAAGGGATGGATCAGGTAACTCTTCGCCCCGGTACGATCGCGTGGGTGCCGCAAACCCGCAGGACGTACCATCTTTGTGAATTACGTTGTCTTCCCAGGGCAGGCGATAGGTTCCGTTGACCAAATCCTTCATGTAAGTGTAGGGACAATCCTGTGCGCCGCCCTGGACTGCTACATAACCGCGATGGCCAAACTGATAGATATTATTCTCAACGCTCCAGTGTTGACGAGCTTCGCGCACCAAATCGGGACGTACCTCAGCGGTAATGATCTCATCGGGACGGTGACTGCCCAGGACGATCGGCGTTCCGTCAAAGTTGACAAACATGCCTTCGCCCATCGAGTCAAACGTGCCGTCGGTGCCACACATACAGACCGAAGCGGTGTACATCAAATTACAAAACGCATTCGTTTGGTTGGTCACCTGCCAGCTATGCCGAATCGGAGCCGTATAGCCTGCGGTACGAATCATGATTTCTGCCCCTTTGTAAGCGCATTCTCTGGCCATCTCTGGAAACATGCCGTCGTGACAGATGATCAGGGCGATCGTGCTGCCGTTTGGCCCTTCACAGACGGGAATTCCCAGATTGCCCGGTTCCCACGGTTCGACAGGCACCCAGGGATGGAGTTTGCGGTAGTAGAGCTTCAATTCGCCGGTGTCGTCGATGATCAGTCCGCTATTGTAGGGATTGCCGTGGGGATTGTATTCCATGATCGAGAAGCAGCCCCAGATTCGGTGATCGCGGCAGGCACGCTGAAAGGCTTGCACCTCTGGGCCGTCTAGCCGACACATGATCTCAGGATTGGTATCCATCGACAGCCCGTGCAGTGCGTATTCTGGAAACACGACCAGATCCATTGTGGGCATGTTGCGGCGAGCTTTGGCGACGAGATGACAGATGCGATCGGTCTGCTTTGCCAGGTCGTCAGGTGTTACGACATTGGGAAGCTGTAACTGCACAAGCCCGACGACGACCCCGTTTGGAGATTTGTTTAATCCACCCAATCCGCTCATGATTTGACCTCAGCTTTCAGGTTTGCTGTCAGCTTCTATCATGTTTTTTTGGGTGTGATTCGTGTTTTGGGATACCGTTGGGCGGATCGGCTGTAGATTCTGATTTCCACAAGGTTGTTGGGTCAGGTCAGAAACGCAAAAATTTTGATGCGCTTCGCGCAAAAGAGAAGAAGGGTAAAGCGCAAAAGGGCAAGAGGGCAAAGGGCTAAAGAGTCCTCGGCGCAGAACAGACAACACGAAAACCGCTGTTGATGCCGCGAATCCCCGCCCCATTGTAGACGCGAGTCGCAGAACGGCAATCCCACGGAACGTCGTTCCAAGAACCGCCCCGCACTATGCGACTTGCATCCTTATCCTTATCCTTAGAGATCCAGGCACTATCATTTTGGGGCGCTCCTTTGTAGTTGTCATGCCAATGATCCTCACACCATTCCCAAACGTTTCCATGCATGTCGTACAGCCCAAATCCATTCGGCGAAAAACTGCCCACATCAGTTGTCTGTTGCCGATACTGCCCTTTTTGCCCAGAGCCATAGATTTTGGTTCCGTCATAATTCGCCAGATCGGTTGAGATTGTTTTGCCAAAGTGAAAAGGAGTTGTGGTGCCAGCACGACAGGCATATTCCCATTCCGCTTCGCTAGGTAAGCGATACAGCCCTGCAACTTTTTGGGAAAGGCGACCTTCTACAAAGCAATTCAGGCGATCGCAAAACTCCACCGCTTCAAACCAGGAAATCTGCTCAACGGGTCGATTCGCTCCTTTGAAGTGAGAAGGATTGGGATCGAGGTCTTGGTTGATTTTGGGCAGAGCGGCGATCGCTTTCCAGTGCTCCTGAGTAATGGCAAATTTGCCCATATAAAAAGGAGCGATCCTCACGAGATGTTGTGGATATTCAGTGGAACGTGTTTCTGCTTCAGCTTGGGCGGCGCCCATCTGAAACGAACCACCTGGAATGGAAACCATATCCAGAAAGACATTGTTGCCTAAAGCTTCTTGGAAATATTCGGCTTGACATGGGCGACGATCGCATTCCTGACCCTGAGCATCAACCGTGATCACCTCGAAGGAAAACGTAGATAAGTTCGCGCCTACTTCTTGGGGAAGAGTGTAAGATTCTCGATACTCAGCAACCTCCCAGTCCGAGGAAGGTATGGGTAAATCTGTTGTTATTAATGAGGTTTGAGGTGTGATTTCTAACGAAACAATTTCCTCAATCTGATCTAATTCAGCATTTAGTGATAACTCTGACAGGATTGCGGCTTCGACCGCTTGTACATCCTCATCCCGCAACCCTAAAACCTGTTGATAGTCTTGAAGCTCCGATCTCGTTTCTTCACTAATTGGATATTCAAGTTGAACAGCTTCTAAAAATGCCTCTCGATAGTTGTCGAGCTTTTGTTGAAGTTCTTGATAGGGCTTGAGTTCAGAGGCTTCAATTTCTTCGGCATCAGCAGTTGACACCCCTGTTTTACGAGCAATTTCCCTCAAAGTTCTAATGGTTAAACTAGAGAGCTTGCCGTTTTTGATGCGTTTCTGAACTTCTTTGCGATAGTTGCGTTTTGGGTCACTAATCGGCGCTTTGGCTAACAAGATCTTTTCGCCATCTTGAAACACATAACGCTCAGGCTGCATCGCGGGAGCCGCTTTCTTGACCTTTGCCTTGACATAATCGTGCAGTTCATTCACCGAAACCGCCCCATCGCCATCCAAATCCGCCGCCCCCGTGCGAATGCCCTCCACCAGATAACGAGTGTAAATCGCCAGATCTTCCCCGTCTCGCTCAAAGGAATATTCCGTCGCAGCCGAAGAAGTCAAGACAATCCGCCCACGCCCACCCAACTGTTGTTTGAGGTCGATCGTGCCTCCCACATCCCGCGCCTTCAAGTCTTCAGGAAACGCCCCACTGTGACAACAATCTAAAATGATCACCTGCCGCTCCGAATCGCAAGCGTCCATCAGACCATGCACAAAGCTGGCTTCGACGATCGTCGCCTTGTCGAGTCTGCCTCTTTTTTGAGTGTCCCGATTGGTGAAAAAGAACTTGCCGTATTCATCCGTCACCCCATGCCCCGAAAAGTAGAGCAAGACCAGATCATCCGTGTCTCGATCGCTAAACAACGCTGCGATCGCCTGCCTCATCTCCAACAATCGGGGATTTTTGAGCAGGATAATCTCGTCGAACATCCCAAAATCTGGATGCCGCAAAACCTCCTGCATCGCCTCAACATCTCTAACCGCCGCAGGCAAAGGATTTAATCCCGGTTCATATTCACTAACGCCAATCAACAAAGCAACTTTTGCCATCGATCCACTGCCTACTTGATCTGCGCCAATCGTTGGATCGTTTCCTCGGCCGCCAAAAGCTCGGCTCGGCTGCTGGCTTCAAACTCAAACTCTCGCCCATCCGGAAACTTAGCTTTGCCCTTGATCGGCTTGTCTCCCAAACGATCGCCCAAAAAACCAAACAGCGTCTTGACACTCTCGACACTCACCTCAGCCTGAAGCAAGCCCCACAAAAACGCCCCGATCGCCCGACTTCCATCTGGTGGATTGGGATCAGACACGCGATCGACCTTAACCCCCGGCATTTTTTTCATCTGCTCCCAGAGCGTTTGCGTCAGTTTTTCTTGTTTTTCAGCCTTGGTAGAATCTTGGAAATCGATCGTCAGTTCAATCTGCTCTGTCATAGCTGGCGTACGTGAGACTACTGAACTGAATTCTAACCTCTGACCATAGAAAGGCTGTGACACGCCCCCAAAAACAATCTGGGCCGCCTATTGCCAAAAACCGCGACATACAGTAGTCTCGTATCTCATAACCGAATAATTCCTTGATCAAAGCGTCACCTGAAGCTGCCGGAAACAGCAACAAGTGACTAACCCCCCAACTGTTAGAGGCAGTCCGGAGGCTAGAAGGCAGTTTATCACTCCACTAGCCACCCTGACTTGCAATGCAAAAAAGCAATCGGGGTGGCTTTGGTTTTGGGTCATTCACTACCCACCCATCTCCTCAGTGGAGGATAACACTGCCATGTCTTACAACTCTGACTTCCCCACCCTTGTGGGCAACACCGACCCACGATTTTTGACGATCGCCGTCATCGGACTGCCCGACTACGTAGAAGACTACATCCTGCAACAATACACCTACGGTTTTGCCCAACCCGACGAATGGAGCCAGCCCATGCCTGTGATCGGTCGTCCCGGTAAAGTCGTGACCGTCCTGAACCGCAACTGTTTTGGTTAAAGTTTCGAGCTAAAGTTTTGCAGGCGATCGCATTTGACTCCATGAATTGCGATCGTCCCGCTCTACGACGCACAACTTTGTTAACGTCAGCTCGATGAACGCTTCGCTTCGCTTTTAGATCCAGGAACGCCCCCTAAATCCCCCACGAGTGAGGGACTTTGAACCAGAATTCCTCCTGAAAGTCCCCCAAAATTGGGGGGTTGGGGGGCAGAAGCCGTGAACAGCGAAGCGGAAAACCTCTTATCGAATTCACGTTTTGTTAGGCTACGTTTGGCTACCCATCGCGTCACACCGAGGCAGACCATGACCGCACTCATTGTCAATTTGCGTCCGACGATCGACCTCACCGATGAACAGTTCTATCACCTGTGTCAAAACAATCCCGACCTCCGCTTTGAGCGCACCGCAAAAGGAGAACTGATCATCATGTCCCCTACAGGTGGAGAAACCGGAAAACGAAACTTTAGCCTGACCACCCAGCTTGGAATTTGGACAGAACAAGACGGCTCTGGTGTAGGCTTTGATTCTTCAACCGGATTCAAACTGCCGAATGGCGCAAACCGCTCTCCCGATGCCGCCTGGATTCTCAAAGATCGCTGGAATGCCCTCACCCCCGAACAGCAAGGGAAGTTTCCACCGATCGCCCCCGATTTCGTCATCGAACTGCGCTCCCAAACAGGCTCCTTAGAAACGCTAGAAGCCAAAATGCAGGAATACCTCGACAATGGCGTGCGACTCGGTTGGCTACTCGACCCCCAAACGCCCCAGGCAAAGATCTATCGCCCAGGGCAGCCTGTACAAACCCTGCTTTCTCCCACCACACTCTCTGGCGAAGACGTGCTTCCAGGCTGTGTGCTAGATGTGGAGCGAGTCTTGGGTTAGCCTCGATCGCATTTTTCTTGGTAAAGAGACACGATCGTTTTCACTACGTCGTCAATATTTAGATGATCGGTTTGCAGTTCGATCGCGTCCTCTGCTTTTCTCAAAGGTGAAATCGTGCGGGTGCTGTCTTTGCGATCGCGCTCGGCAATCAGTTGTTCTAGCTGTTTGAGATCGATGGCTTCTTTACCCTGATTTTTGAGGTCTTGCTGTCTGCGTCTGGCTCGTTCTTGCACTGAGGCGGTCAAAAAGATCTTGAGTTCTGCGTCAGGAAAAACGTTGGTGCCAATATCACGACCTTCGACGACGATGCCGCCCCGCTGACCAAACTGCTGTTGTTGTCTGACGAGAACTTTTCGCACGGCCGCTTGAGCCGCGATCGCCGACACCTGAGCCGTCACTTCCAAAGTGCGAATCGCCTCGGTGACATCTTGACCATTGATCAAAATCCGTGTGGAATCAGGCTGATTGACAAACTCGATCGAGCAGCGGCTCACCAACTCGGCAATTTCTGGCTCGTCGTCGATCGCCACCTCTGACTTCAAAACCAGCCAGGTCAACGCCCGATACATTGCTCCCGTGTCTAGATAGAGCAAGCCCAACGCCTGAGCGACCAGTTTGACAACGGTGGACTTTCCGGCACCGGCCGGGCCATCGATCGCCACGATCGGTTGACGAGTTTGCAGACGAATATTGTCAATCAAGCGTGTCGTACCCAGACGAGCCGCGATCGCCAACAGCCCTCTGTCTTTGACTTCATTCAAAGGTTCAAGAGTCGTTGGGTTGACCAATTCAACGTATTCGGGCTTCATATCGGGTACTTTCTCCAGTTCTGTCTTAACTGCCTGAATTAAATTAGCACTCAACCGCTCCCCAGATCGAAAAGCTTTCTCGGCTTGAGAGAGTCCTCGATATAAGGCGGTTGCTTGGTTCCTTTCTTCTAAACTCAAATACTGATTCCGGGAACTCAGCGCCAAACCACTCAATTCTCGAACAATTTCGCAGGGCACTATTTGAACAGGCAAATTCAAATCGGCCACCAATCGCTGAATAATCGCCAACTGCTGGGCATCTTTTTGACCAAAATAAGCGCGATCGGGCTGCACTAAGTTTAAGAATTTTGTCACAATTGTCGCCACTCCTTCAAAGTGCCCCGGCCGAAACACACCACACATCACTGACAGCATCGACGGCGGTGGCATCACTTGAGTAGGTTGCAAACGACTGACTCCAATCTCTTGCAGAGTCGGCGCAAAAACAACATCCACGCCCGCCTGTTCACAGAGTTGGCGATCGGCTTCTAGCGTGCGCGGGTAGCGATCAAAATCTTCATGAGGGCCAAACTGAAGCGGATTGACAAAAATCGTCACGACGACAATTTTGTTTTCTCGTCTCGCTCGTTGAATCAGGCTCAAATGCCCGACATGCAAAGCGCCCATTGTCGGAACTAACCCGATCGTCAGCGCCGGATTGCCCGACAAAATCTCTGTAAACTCATCCGATCGGGGCTGTTTGCCACGGCTGAGATCCAAAAAACAACGAAGTGCCGCAACAGTCGTAAACAAGCGCACCAGAAACCCCCAGAATGATCTCGCTTTGTAACTTTACTTAAGTGTATAGAATTCGCTTTAGAGGTGGCATTGAGAAAGAATGAAGGAGGAGGGATGAGGGAGGAGGGAGGAGGGAGGAAAGAAGCCTCTGTTTGCGTTGAAGCGTTAGAATTCCAGGAAGTAGGGGTTATAAAACTTTATGAACTTTTTCACTCAAATTCTGCACATTGTTGGATCTGGGGCAACGGCTTACATTTCGGCTCGGAGTATGCGCGATTTGCAGACGCGACCTGACGTTTTGGCAGCGTTTCAATTAGCGGAGTCTGGCTCAGTTCCCTTTTTGGAAGCCTTGCGCGATCGTGCTCAATCAGAAGGCAATGACTGGCTCGCCGAACGGCTCGATCGACACGCGGCGGATGAGCGTCGTCACGGACAGATCTTTGCTCACGCCCTCAAACAATTGAATAAACAGGTGATCGATTTCAAGAAGATGCCGCAAAAAGTGGTCGATGGCAGACCCGATGAGCGCAAACAAAGTCCTTTCTTTGGCGCTTACTTTGAAGGCTACTCGCAAGACGATCTCAAGCCCGCCAACATTCCCTGGACTGTATTCTTTGGCAGTACCTACATTCTGGAATTGGATGCGAGTCAAGACTTTTTGCGGATGGCTAACACTTTGCCCGAAGACGAACCTCGCAGCGCCAATCTCAAAAAGGGCATGATCAGCATCGCCCAAGACGAAACTGGCCACGCGGCTTATCTACGCGAAGCAATGGAACGCTACCTCGGTGAAAGCGCGACTCAAACGACGATCGACGAATGGCGCACCCGCAAAGTCAACGCCATGATAGCTATGGTGAGCAACTTCATTCAAAAGGCTGGCAAGATGCCCTCGATGGTGCAAGAAGGCGCACCCGTAGAGATGGAGCGTCAAGAGCCAGAAAAAGTGGCAGCGTAGAGGGGACAGAAGACAGAAGACAGAAGACAGAAGACAGAAGACAGAAGACAGAAGACAGAAGACAGA
>NZ_JBJPHU010000032.1:0-11544 GCF_052939515.1 Phormidesmis sp. 146-33 | reverse complement strand
AGACGAAGACAGAAGACGAAGACAGAAGACGAAGACAGAAGACGAAGACAGAAGACAGAAGACCTATTTTGTTCCAGAGTCTAAAGTCCAACGTCTAATGTCCAACGTCTAAAGTCCAACGTCCAACGTCTTCTATACGATCGGTCGTGAATCAGAAAGCATTTCATGGCCGATCCCCTTCTCGCTACGTCCTACAATATGAGAGGCGCGTTAATTATTCGTAACTCATGCAGGTAGCTCCTTCCGTTGCGTCAATCCCGGGACAGTATTGGACTTGGCGACAACAACCCGTCTATTACGTCAAAGCCGGAGAACGATACTCAGATTACCCTCCAGGGGAACTGCACAGCAATCGTCCCCCTTTATTGTTGGTTCACGGATTTGGGGCATCGACTGATCATTGGAAAAAAAATATTGTCGGACTCAGCCAGGACTTTGAAGTTTGGGCGATCGACTTGATGGGGTTTGGGCGATCGGGCAAGCCAGATTGGAAGTACAGCGGTGACCTCTGGCGCGATCAGCTTCACGAATTCATTACCGAAGTCATTGGTCAACCTGCTGTCCTGGCTGGAAATTCTTTAGGCGGCTATGTGGCGCTTTGTCTAGCATCCCAGCGTCCCCAGTCGGCAGCAGGACTAGTTCTCATCAACAGCGCTGGCCCGTTTACAGACATTCAGGGGACAACCAAGCCAGATCCCATTCGGCAGGTGATGGGCAGCGTAGTGACGACGCTGTTTCAGCAGGATTGGGCGAGTTATTTGCTGTTTAAGTACATTCAGCAGCGATCGGTGATTCGCAAAACGCTGGAGAAGGTCTATCTCGACCAGAGTGCCATTACGGATGAGTTGATCGAAGATATCTATCGTCCGTCTTCTGACCCTGGAGCCGAAAAGGTCTTTGCGTCTGTGTTTCGCACGCCTCAAGGCGAAAAGGTTGATGTGTTGCTCCATGAATTGACTAAGCCACTTTTGATGCTGTGGGGTGAAGGCGACCCGTGGATTAATGCGAGAGAACGGGGCGCAAAGTTTCGCAGCTACCATCCCCAACTGATGGAATATTATCTGAATGCGGGGCATTGTCCTCATGATGAGATTCCCAATCAGGTGAATGAGTTATTGCGATCGTGGGTTCTCAGTCTCTAGTGAAGCGTCACAGTCTATACGAGCTTCTGTTGAGAATTGGGTCTAATCCGATCGCTCTTCAGAAGCTTTTTGTTTGGCTTTGATTAGTTCAACGAGGTGCTCCATCGATCGCACCTTCACACGAGGACTGGCATACACTTTGTCCATAAAAGCGTGGAAAGCCTCATCATCATTTCGATGCTCCAATACATAAACTCTGAGTTCTGCTTTCGTCATTTCTGCAAAATTTGGTTTATTCATGGAAATTCTGTCTCTCCGTTACGGTTGATGGTGATCTCGATCGTTTCTCCAGCCAAAATTGCGATTTTATTGTCCCGCAAATCTAGCCGCACCAGGTAAATTGGCAGAAACATATTCGTGAGTTCTTGGCAAACTCGGAAGCACTCAAGCGTCTGGGCGGGAGTCGGTAAAAGCGAACTTCTCATTCCTATTGTGTATCCAAAAATTCGGGAATGTCACCCGGACAACGTTTTGAGAGTTCCCAATTACTCCGCATTCAAAAACTCCAGATAGGAACTGCTGATTTCTTTGACTGCCAACTCGTAAAGTTGTTTGCCATGTTCTGGAGTTGCTAGAGCGGGATTTGACCCCATGCGCCCATCAGGATAGCGCCGCCGAAAATCGATCGCCCCATAAATCGGATGACCCTTCGCAACCTCTTCGCTCAAGGGTGCCTGCTTAATCAATTCAGGATAAATGTACTGAGTTAAGGCGACTTCGCTGGGTGTGGCGTGAGAACCTTCCTGGTCGCCATATAGTTCCTTAGCCAATCGGTAGACCGACCCGCACATATACCAATTGCTGACCTGACACTGCACGCGATCTCTTTGAGTTACCCGCAAGGGGTCGCCGCCCTCAAGTCCCAAATCTGCCAGATGCGCGTAGGTTTCAGAAAAAGCCGCTTTCATCGTTGCCACATTACCGCCGTGACCGTTGATAAAGAAAAACTTGCGAAAGCCCGACCGCGCCAGACACGTCACATAATCGCGAATCATCAAAATCATCGTGCTGGGACGCAAACTCATACTTCCTGGAAACGCAGTGTGATGCAGTGCCATACCGACATTGATGGTAGGAGCGACGATCGCCTGGGTTACCTCCCCGACTCCACGCGCGATCGCTTCTGCACAAATCGCATCTGTGCTAATCAATCCAATCGGGCTGTGCTGCTCAGTCAAACCGATCGGCAGAATAATTCCGTTGGACTGCTCTGAATAGCGCTCAACTTCTAACCAAGTACTCAGATGTAGCTGCATGATCTGTCTCAATAAGGTCTTGCTTCACTATAAATAGGGGGACACGCTTTGGTAGGATGACTGAGCGTTAGCAGGGACACCTCGCTGATTCTCACGCTCGAAAACGTTTATAGGCGGCAAATTCAGGCACAGTAAAAAGTTATCATTCAGATAGTTGAATAGATAGTTGAACCTTTGCTGCTGAAGCCGACATTGTTAGGCACGTGGATCTAAAACAAGTCTTTAAAACCCCAAACCCAATCATTGGTGTGGTTCACCTCTTGCCCCTGCCCACTTCTCCGCGCTGGGGTGGCAATCTCAAAGCAGTCTTCGATCGCGCCGAACAAGAAGCAACCGCATTGGCCGCAGGAGGCGTAGACGGCATTATTGTCGAAAATTTCTTTGATGCGCCGTTTCCCAAAGATCAGGTCGATCCCGCGGTGGTCAGTGCTATGACGCTGGTGATTCATCGGCTCCAAGGGATGGTGACGCTGCCGATCGGGGTTAATGTCTTGAGAAACGATGCTCGAAGTGCGATCGCCATTGCCTCCTGTGTCGAAGCCCATTTCATTCGAGTCAACGTCTGGACGGGCATCATGGCCACCGATCAGGGCTTGATCGAAGGACGGGCCCATGAATTACTGCGCTATCGGCGAGAGTTGGGGAGTGATGTCAAAATTTTGGCGGATGTGCTGGTGAAACATGCTCGTCCCCTGGGTTCGCCTAATTTGACGACGGCGGTGCAGGACACGATCGAGCGGGGACTTGCCGATGCAGTGATTTTGTCGGGTTGGGCGACGGGCAGCCCTCCGAGTCTCGAAGATTTAGAGTTGGCCAGTGCGGCCGCGAGTGGAACGCCCGTTTTGATTGGCAGTGGTGCCGACTGGGAAAATATTCCGACTCTAATGCAGGCAGCGGATGGCGTGATTGTCTCCAGTTCTCTCAAGCGACAGGGCAAACGAGAGCAAGCGATCGATCCGATTCGGGTCAGCCGTTTTGTCGAAGCAACTCGGCGCAGCATTCCAGCCCAAGAGTCAGAGAAATCAGTGTCTTCGATGAGTTTGCATCCTTGAAGAATCGGCTTCGAGCGGAATGCGATTCCCTCAGTTTAAGATTTGACCTGGACTGGATGAAGCGCTATTCTCAAAGGCTTTCTAAGTAGCTCAAGAGATCGGCCATTTCTTGGGGACTGGGTTGGAACTGGGGCATCGGGGGGGTTTTGCCGCTAATCACCTGCTCGATAAGCCGAATGTGAGATTTGCGGTTTGAGACCCCTTTGAGACTGGGGCCGACTTTGCCATCGGCCATCAGCCCGTGACAGCCCGCACAATTCATTTGAAAAATGGCGTGACCCATCACCTCATCCCCCGATCGAGACAACACTTCTCGAATGTAGGGGTCAGGCTTATGAAACTGGTACATGCCCAAGATCGCCAGCACGATCGCAAGGGAAATCACCAGAGTCGTCACAAGGATTCTCTGGACAAGATTTTCAGGTTTCGCAATCTGCTCGTTCAAAAGTCTTTACTTCAGGAAGATATGTAACGGAAATCATTCATTTACTAAACAGACTTTAACAAATTTTGGCAAAACATTCATAGCAAGTCAGGAATGGATGCCGAGGAGTGGACAATGCAAAGCGAGGTGGAGCAAAGCTTAAATCTTGTTGAGTCCAGAGTTTTTTGATTTTTTGGGCGATCGCATCCATTAGGATCTCTAGTAGCGATATATTGAGTAAATGTATCAGAACCTTAAAAAACCAGGAGCGCGATCGTGATTGAACCGATTCTGTTAGGCATTGTGTTGGGGCTTATTCCGGTGACGCTGGCAGGGCTGTTTGTGGCGGCCTACACACAATACCGTCGCGGCAACCAACTCAACATGTAGAAGAGGTATGGAAATTGGGCGGTTGTCTAATTTCTCCATCTATTTTCTCCAACGTATTAGAAATACTTTGACGGTGAGGATGAGTCGTTTGGCTTGTCCTCTTTTTTTGTCTTCATTTTCTTGTCCTCTTTTTTAACGTGAATTCGATGAAATCCTTCGCTGCGGCGATCGCTCCGGGCAGCCCCCTAAATCCCCCAAGTTTGAGGGACTTTGAGCAAAAAATCCCGTCCGGAAGTCCCCCAGATTGGGGGGTTGGGGGGCGAAAGTGCTGAATCACGAAGCGAAAAAACTCTGTCGAATTCACGTTTTTTTAGAGTATTTTCTGCCGAAGCGTTGTCGATTTGTCACACGGCTGACAACCCCTGCCATTAGACTGCCAGCATTGCTGTGTTAGGGATGCTCGTATATGGAACCTTCTTTACTCAAATCTATTCTTCTCAGTGCCCTCGAAATTTTGCACGGGAATGCCAGATGGATGGGGTGGAATTTGTTTTTGGCATTGGTGCCGCTGGCTTTAAGTGTGCTGCTGTTTCGTCACACTCAACTTGGCGCTTCGACGCTAACCCTGCCCCCGATCGCGTTGCAGTCTCGTCACCGTTCTGGGCTGTGGTGGGTTGGGGTTGTTGTGTTTGTCGCATTTTTGCCCAACGCGCCTTATATTTTGACAGATGTAATCCACTTTATTGATGATGTTCAAGTCACTGGCTCTGAGGTCTGGCTGACAACGCTAGTGATCATTCCGCTGTATGTATTGTTTATTTTTGCTGGTTTTGAGTCGTACGTTTTGTCGTTGATTAATGTGGGATATTATTTAAACCAACGTGGTTTACGACGCTATGTTTTGGTGATGGAGTTAGCGGTACATTTGTTGAGTGCGATCGGGGTTTATTTGGGTCGTTTTTTGCGTTACAACAGTTGGGATTTAGTGACTCGATTGGATGATGTCATGCTGACCATGATCGATGATCTGACTGGGAAGCGGCCGCTGTTAGCGATCGTCGTCATTTTTCTACTCACTACGGCGCTCTATCTACCATTTAAGCAAGTGACTTTGGCGGTGGCTGCTTATTCTAAAAAGGGCACTCACTCAGCCGTCGATCGTCCTTAGCGCTGCAAACTTGATAGTAAATTTCAAGCGTTCGCAGATAGCGAGTTTATTGAATTCACGCTCTCATGCTGATCAGGGCATTCGGCTCCCTTTGTTTAGCAGGCGTTGTTCGGCGCGGGCGATCGCTCGATAAGTGGCCTCAACCGAATTGGGATCAACCGAAATGGTCGTAATGCCAGATTGAATCAACCGATCTACCAGTTCAAGATGTTGAGTCGAGACAGCGCCGCAGATCGAACAAGGAATCTTTAAGCGTCGAGCGGTTTTGACCAGATGATCGATCGCACTTAAAACAGCCGGATGCCGTTCGTCAAAGGCAGATGCCATCAGGCTATGGTCGCGATCGACCCCCAACAATAATTGAGTGAGATCATTGGTGCCGATCGAGATGCCTTCAACACCTGCCTGCACATATTCAGGAAGCAAAAATAAGATAGAAGGCACCTCTGCCATGATCCAAAGTTGAAACTGAGATTGCTGGATCAGCCCTGATTGCTCAACTCGTTGACGACAAAAAACAAACTCCTCGACGGTACGCACAAAAGGCAATATCAGCCTGAAATTAGAGTAGCCCGCCTGTTGAACTTGATGCAGCGCCGTTAGCTCGACTTCAAACAAGGCTGGATTCAACACATAGCTAAAAGTCCCTCGAACGCCCAGCATGGGATTGGTTTCTAAAGAAACGGACGCGCCGCCCTCCAGAGATCGAAATTCATGCGATCGCAAATCGAGTGAGCGATAAAACACCGGACGAGGCGCAAAGGCTTCTACAAATTGACGAATCTGATCGGCGAGGCGATCGATCAATTCCGCTTGTCTGCCCTGTTGCAACCATAAATGAGGATGTTGCCCATCGAGAATCGACAAAATCATCAGTTCCGATCGCAGCAAGCCCACGCCATCGATCGCCAGACTGGCTGCTTGGTCGAGTCGATCCACCTGACTTAAATTGACCATGAGTTGAGTCGCGATCGGGCTGGAGCGTTCTGCCGGGGTCGTGGTGTTGATTTCAGCCTCAGAATTTTGCAGCGTCAAGTCCATCACGAGCGGAGTGACTTCTTTTTGGGGTTGAGCGAAATAGATTTCTCCCCGATCGCCATCCACAAATAGCCAATCGCCAGTCTGGATGCGCTGGGTGGCTTGAGCGGCTCCGACGACTGCGGGAATGCCAAACTCTCTGGCAATGATCGCCCCGTGGCTGGTCATTCCACCTTGTTCTGCAATAATGCCAACGGCTTGTTTGAGCAGCGGCAACCAGTCCGGCAAAATCATCGGAGTCACCAAAATTGTGCCCGGCAAAATCTCTGAGAAGCTGGAATGCAGATCGGTGATCACAGTGGCTTGAGCCGTTCTTTGTCCCGGTGCGGCTGCCAGTCCAGACACGATCGGAGGGGAACCTGATTGGATTTGTGGGGCTGGCTCATGCTCTAATTTTGAAGACTCTGCGCCTAAAGAACCAGAAATCTGACTGCTGACCTGCGTGATATAAGTCGAGTCGCAGCGCGTCCATTCCAAAACCAACAGTGCACTAAAGTCGGCAGTCAAGCGCTGGGCAAGCTGTCCAAACTGCTGCAAATCAACGGAGCCTAAAACAAACTGCTTGTCTTGAAGGTCACTGAGCGCATAGGATTCAAGCGGTGATGCAAAGGATTCAGACAAATCAACCACGGGCTGAGAAACGCGATAGGCGATCGTCTTGCTGCCCAACTTTTGAGACTGCACAGACCCATCTTCGAGCGTGATCTGATAGAAATCGGGTAGCACTTCTCCGTAGGCGATCGCTTGTCCCAATCCCCAGGTAGCCAACACTTCCCAGTGAGTCTGCTGGCGCTGTAGATAGCCCGATGCCGTCGCATTCAACACAGGTTGAACAATCACCGCGAGTTGAATTTGATGAAGCTGCAAGTTCGATCGCTGCCAGTAGAGTAGACTTCTCGCACGAAAGATCTCGGCCCACAGCTTTTTGAGGGCAACTTCTAGAGATTTGCCATCTGTTCTACAGATCTGGCTATCTAATAAGCTGGTCGCTTCTGGATGAATTGTCGGCGTGAATCCATTCACCTTGGCACCCGCCACCGTCAGAGACGGCCGCAACATCACCGCTGACGCTGGTTCTAATTGAGAAACTGCCAACCCTAGCTGAGAAATCCACTCCGCAGGTAAAGGAGTCGCCGCGATCGTCTGCTGAATTTGTCGAGCGATCGCCTGAAGCTGAAGTGCATCTTCTACATTGACATGCAGTGACGATTGGGCCAGATCAAAAAAGAGCGGATCTGACCATTCGATACTGTCCAAAAATTCTCGAAACAGCACCGTCGAAGCCACAAAACTCGGAACGATCGCATACCCTCTCTGCCACAGATAGCTGAGATGAAGGGCTTGATCTCCGACCTGCTGATGATCTTTGGTTTGAATCTGGTCGAGCCAATAGAGGTTGTCCACTCATCCAAGCCAATTGCGCTGTGTCTGATTCTATGATGAGCGATCCCCCTTCGGACGATTCCTTAGAATGATTGAACGATTGAGCGAGTTTTGAGCGACTGGGCATCTTGAGAGAAGACCTGTGATCGCCTCCTATGCTGCAAAATCTTCTCAACTTCTTTTTACAATCCGCTTGTGCGCTGTGTGAACGATCAACGGCGGGCCTGTTTTGTCCGACCTGTGAAAAGCAGCTAAAAGCCTGTCAGTTTGAGCATCCAACTCAGTTTTGGCAGGGGTCATCTCCATTTTTTGCCTGGGGCGCATATCGCGATGGACTCAAGCGCACGATCGCTCACCTCAAATATGATAATCAGCCCCAATTGGCTTATCCACTCGGACAGTGGTTGGCTCAGTCTTGGCTAGAAACCGATTTGAGTCGCTCTAAATTAACAGTGGTGCCAATTCCTTTGCATCCTGACAAACAGCAGCAGCGCGGCTTTAATCAAGCAGAACTAATCGCCCAAAGCTTTTGTGAGTTTACAGGCTATCCCCTACGTCACGGGCTGGAGCGAGTGCGATCGACCGAGGCGATGTTTGGTCTATCTGCCGATCGGCGGGCTGCCAACTTAGCCCAGGCTTTTGATTTAGGGAAACAGTTTAGGCGCGATCGTCCGGCTCATCCTGTTTTGCTGATCGACGACATCTACACCACAGGAGCCACCATCAAAGCTGCCACACAAACGCTTCACCGATACGGCATCCGGGTTCGAGGAGTCGCAGTCGTCGCAAAACCACAGCTCTGGAAGGAGAAGGGAGGAGGGAGGAAGGAGAAGGGAGGAGGGAGGAGGGAGGAGGGAGGAAAGTATGACTCTGCCTAATCTTCAGAGATCGGCGTTGCTGAATCAGGGGATGAATCGCCCCAAAGCGGCGGGAACCCCAAGGTTCAAAGTCCCCCAATCTTGGGGGATTTAGGGGGCGAAAAGATGGACACTTCCCACAGATTCATCCCTCCAATCAGCAACGCCCAGAAATCAGTATTCCTCGTTTTAGACCACCTTTGCTAGCTGAATGCTAACCAGAGAACGTTTGCCCGTGTCGCCTCCTCCCTCCTCCCTCATCCCTCATCCCTCACCCCTCATCCCTTTAACGCGGACGCACGATCGACTGAGGCGGCACTTCTGAGGAGCCAAAAACGGGACTCGGATCTAAGCCTGTGATTTGCTGAAACTGATCAGGAGTCAGTGTGCTGGTGATTTCTGCAACTTCCCAGTGTTTGAGAAGGGTGTGAACCTGGTCGAGAAAAGGAATGCCTCTGGGCAACGTGACGGTGAGCCAATGGGTGACGATCGTCTCGGTCAAAGCAAGCTCAATCAAGGGTGACGCATAGGTTTGCAGCAGTTCGTTTAAGTAGGTTGCAAACGATTCTGCTGCGCTGCCTTCTAGCTGATAGCTGCTGACAATATGCTTGACTCGCTGTTGACTGAGTTGTTGCTCAAGTGTCATCCAAACTCCAATCTTTTTTGTGAATTGATTTTTGTGAATTGATCTGTGGCTATCGTCACCAACACACGACAATTTCTAGCTTATCTTAACTTGATTAGAACGGTTCACTCAGAAGGGCGATCGCGGACTCGTTTCTAACCAATCAGTTGCCCAACATTGAACGAAAAATTTTAGCTAAAACGGCTGAGAAGCTTGTAAGATGGCATTCTCAGCTATTCTCAGTCATAGGTGTTTTGTCATTGAGCGCACGGTAGAGACGGCATTACAAGAGCCACGATCGCTGATTTGATCTCAATTCTCTGACGGTGTATCGCTTTGATCTGATGACAAGTGCCCCAACTTGTGAGATAACCCAACTCATACCCTTATTGCCGACAAGCCCTATGGATCTCAAAGCGCTGATTCGCGAAATTCCAGACTTTCCCAAACCTGGCATTCTCTTTAAGGACATCACCACGCTGTTACAGAATGCGGAAGGGTTGAACTATACGATCGATTTGCTGGCTGAGAAATGCGCTGAGTTTTCACCTAACTGCATTGTGGGCATGGAGTCACGCGGCTTTATTTTTGGCGCACCGCTGGCTTACAAAATGGGAATCGGCTTTGTCCCCGTTCGCAAACCTGGCAAGCTGCCCTCTGCTGTTCATTCGATCAAATACGAGTTGGAATATGGCACCGATTGCTTAGAGATTCACAAAGACGCGCTTCAAGGGGGCTGCCGCATTCTCATGGTTGATGACCTGATCGCCACAGGCGGAACCGCAGGCGCAACGGCTCGTCTGATTCAAAAAACAGGCTGTGAACTGGTCGGATGTGCCTTTGTCATTGAGCTAAAAGATCTCAACGGTCGGAGTCAGCTACCAGATGTTCCGATCGTCACCTTAGTTCAATATTAGGATATAGTTCACAGGTCATTTGTTGGCAGGTCAGACGCAAGATCAAAACCGACGAATGGCCGTCTACCTTCTAAACGCGACGAGCCAAGCAATATGACTGTATCAACCCGTGGAAAGCTGCGATCGAGTTGGGATGGCTTTACCGAAGCGCTCACCAGCGAGACGACTGTGTATGTGGTTAAGCGATTGCTTCAAGCGTTGCTGACTCTACTTTTGGCATCTGCGCTTAGTTTTTTCATTATTGAAATGGCTCCGGGTGACTATCTGGATACACTCAGAGAAAACCCTAAAATTTCACCTGAACGCATTGAGCAACTCAAACAGCAATTTGGGCTAGACAAGTCTTGGCCAGAACAATATGGTCGCTGGCTGTGGCGGGTGGTGACTCAGGGAGACTTTGGGACGAGTTTTGCCTACAATCGATCGGTGGCTTCTCTCCTATGGGAGCGAGTTCCGGCGACGTTGTTGATTGCGATTTCTTCGCTGATTTTTACCTGGTTGGTGGCGATTCCGATGGGGATTGTGGGCGCGATTTATCAACAGCGCTGGATCGATCGCGTTTTGCAAGTTCTCAGCTATTCGGGTCAGGGGTTTCCCAGTTTTATCACCGCCTTGTTGCTCCTGATTTTTGCTCAAAACACGTCGCCGTTGTTTCCCGTCGGAGATATGACGAGCATTGATCACGCTGACCTGAACCCCTTGGGCAAAGTTTTGGATATTGGCTGGCACATGATCTTGCCAACGATCGCCCTTAGTGTTGCCAGTTTTGCCGGGTTACAGCGGATTATGCGAGGACAACTGCTCGATGTGTTGCGACAGGACTACATTCAAACCGCCCGTGCTAAAGGACTTCCTGAAAACAAAGTCGTCTACGTTCACGCGCTGAGAAATGCCATCAACCCGATCATTACTCTATTAGGATTCGAGTTTGCCGGATTGTTAAGCGGTGCCTTTATTGCAGAATTTTTCTTTAACTGGCCGGGTCTGGGACGGCTGATTCTCCAGGCGCTACTGGTTCAAGATTTGTATCTGGTGATGGCCAGTCTGATGATGGGCGCAGTTATGCTGATTTTAGGAAACCTACTGGCTGACCTATTACTCAAAGCAGTCGATCCTCGGATTAATCTGGCAGACATTAACTGAGGGATAAGGAAGAAGGGAGGAGGGATGAAAGGGTGATTGTTGAAGGCTAGTTTCGTTTGATGAATTTTGTTTGATGAATTGCGTGAAGCGATCGCCGTCTCTTGCCGATTCCCACGACTTACCTTTTTAGCACTCTTAGGAGATTTCGCTTCGTCATTCAGCACTTCTGCCCCCCAACCCCCCAATTTTGGGGGACTTTGAGACAATAT
>NZ_JBJPHU010000031.1:0-71180 GCF_052939515.1 Phormidesmis sp. 146-33 | reverse complement strand
CCACAGTGTTCTGCCTCGCGTCGAAATGTTCTCATTGTCGGAGGTGGACCCGCAGGACTCGCAACTGCGCTCATGTTAGCAAAAAGAGGCTGGGCTGAAATCACGGTTTTAGAAAGACGAAGGGCAGCAAATGACTATGAGCCAGACAAGTCATTTAACTACTTAATTGATGCTCGCGGTCAGCAACTTACAGACTTGCTCGGTTTGACTGAGCCGCTCTCGAAGATTGGTGTTTCAGCGTCAGAATTTCAGATCACTCGCATCCAGCCAAATGGCGATCGCAAAACAATCAAGCAGTCTTTCAATGATCCAAAACCTGCCTACTGGTTATTCCGCAGCGATTTTTTGCAGTTACTGTATCAAGAAATCGAACACCATTGGTCGGATCAGATTACAGTGTCATTCGATCGCCGCTGTGTTGCGATTAACAAAACAATCGAAGATACTGTAGAAACGCTAGAAGTAGTTGTTGAATCCGAAAATTCTTCTGTGCCAGAACGATTTCAGCCAACGCTTCTGATTGGATGTGATGGGATTCAATCGATCGTTCGTTCAACCCTGAATACCTGGGATGATTCTGGCAAATTTGAAGTTCAGCAACTCCCTTCACCCAGTTCTGGCTTACGATATAAAGCATTACGCCTACCGCCAAACTTTCCCCTAGATGCGGAAGCAAAAAGTCACGCCGTGTCTACTCAGTCCTATGGTATTCGTGGGAAATTTCGAGAGCGCAGACGTGCTCTGTCACTGGGATTACTGCCAATTAAAGACCAAGATGTGCCCCGACCTGCCATGTTGATCAATTGGGCAGATCACCAACTTTGGCAGTTGAAAACAGGCGAAGAAGTCCTGAATTTTCTCGAATCTGCTTTTCCTCAACTCCCACTCCGTCAGTTCATTCCGCCTCAAGAAGTCGATCGATTTGCCGAAAGCGAAGGGGGAGCGTTCCCAATCCCGCAGTTTTGTTCTGGACTTCATTATCTTTTACCTTGCCCGCCAAAACCGAATGATAGGTCTGTGTCAGGCGTTCTACTTCTAGGGGACGCGGCTCACTGCTTTCCGCCTGATATTGGGCAGGGGGTCAATTCTGCCTTGGAGGATGTCTATGTTTTGCATCAAATTCTGTCGGAACACGAGGACGATTTGGCGCGATCACTCCCGGTCTACGAAACCGAGCGATCGCCGGATGTTGAAGGGCTGGTTCGCCTAGTTCAAATTGCGGCTCCCTGGCAATATAATCAGGCTCCACTGCGAACAAAACTTTGGTTCATGGGTTCTGTGATCCGCTTAGGGTTGAGCAAATTGTTGCCCTTTATCAGTCCTCCGATCGCGTTTTCGGTTCGCGATCCTCAATATTCGTACCGAGAGCTGTGGTTGAGCGAGCAGCGCACGTCCCGCATTCTCTCTGGAATGAGTTGGATGGGTTTCATTGGATTCCTGGGAATTGTAGTGCAGCTTCTACAGCGCTGATTTGAGACGGCTAATCGCGATCGCTTTCTACAAAGTAACTAAGATGGTGCATTATGCTGTCACACATCCTACGAGATCAGCGATCGCTATAAATGCCTTACCTCGGCTGGAAGTGCATCCCAGTTGTTGTTACGACCATCAGTGAATCGAACGAGTGCTTCAGCGAGTTCCGCTGGATCGGCATTGTCAAGGACAGACAATTGGACGGTAATGTAGTCTCCGCCAATCTGTTCAAGATGCCCGCGTGCAAATGAGCGCACGCCGCAGTGTTTGCAAAAAAGATGATGTCCGATCTTTGACCCGAACTGGTAGTCACTTAAGTCACTCTCACCGGATAGCAGTCGGAAAGCACTAGGCTTAATGAGGGCGTTCCAATTCCGCGTTTTCGTGCAAATCGAGCAGTTACATTTGTTTGTACCCAAACTCAGGTCGATGTCGGCTTCGAATCGAACCGCGCCGCAATGGCAGCTTCCGATAAAGGTTTTGATCATCACAAGCTCTCAAGAAGTTATCTCTGAAAAGTTTACAGGTTCTAACGGCGATCTTGTGTAAAACAAGTCCGAATACCGATTCTCTCTGTAGCATCTAACGACAAGTTCAACGGCTGTAGATCAAGACGGGAAGACCCTCAACAGACCGTTGCATCGATTTATGCGGTGATCGTGCCTGTTACCCGAAGCCTTATTGAAAGCACTGCTTCTCTAACATTTAAGCAAGCGTTAAGATCTCTACGCCTTCCTCTGTAACGGCGACTGTATGTTCAAACTGAGCAGAGAGTCTTTTGTCTTTCGTAATCACAGTCCAATGATCCGCGAGAAATCAAGCTCATCAGTCCCTTCGTTTAGCATCGGTTCAACCGTAAAAACCTTTCCTGGATGCAGCTTCAACCCACTCTCTCGTTTGCCATAATGAGGACTTGAAGTTATGGATTGCACCTTACCGATAACCTGAGCGGCATAACAGCAGGGACGTGTAGAACTGCATCATCTTTTTCCGTTTGCCTGCAATTTCAGCAAGGCATGATTTCTAAAATCAATCGTTTGGGCTTGCTCAGTCTCTTGCCAATTCTGTTCGATCGAGTGTCCACTCACATATTCCATGACGATCAGCGGCTGAAGGTATCTTGCTTCTGCCAGCACAGGCTTCGCCTTCTCGATGAGAGAGCGTCGCTCCAGTGAAATTAACGCATCCTGTAGGGCAACTAGAGACACAGAGGGTAACAAATTACTTTGTAGCTGTTTTGCAGTCATAGGTTCACGATGGATTGCAAGCCAATACATCACCTGCCGTTCGAGCAAAGTCAGGCGATCGAACTGTGGTTTGAGTAATCGACTAATGTCGTTAAATAACAGCGTCTCTTGAGCGAGAAAAGCCTCAATGTCGCCCCCGAATAAGTCTTTGAGCGGCGTTGCGATCACTTCAAGCATCAGTGGATTTCCATGATACCGCTCAATTAATTTCTGCATCGACTGTTCTAGACCCTCTAGCCCTTTCGCTGCCAAAATGGTTTGTCCTGCTTCAGCGCATAGCGGCTTTAATCGAAGTAATCGAATCGGGGCTGTAATCCCTTCATGCACGGCAATCTCGGTTGGAATTTCGCGACTGGTCAGCAGGACACAACTCTGATGCTGCACTTTTCCGAGCTGCCGAAACAACTCGCTATACTCTTCGTACCCAGGTCGGTAAGTGCCTACGAATTCATTGCTTGCTAGAACGGTCTCAATGTTATCCAGGATCAGCAGACAGCGTGACGATCGCAGCTTTTCCAGCAAGGGTCGTAATGCTACATTAAGTCGAGTGGGTTGTTCGGGTACAAGAGTCTGGAGTAATTCGGTTAGAAAATCAGCGAGTGGTGGAGCATGACGCAGCGATCGCCACACCACAATCTCAAATTGATCGGCGAGTTGCTGTGCCAACTGCGTCACCAGCATTGTTTTGCCCATGCCGCCCATGCCTGCGATCGCAATCAATCGGCAACGTTCTTGCGTCACCCACTGTTCCAAAGTCGTGAGTTCACCCTGCCGTCCAAAAAATTGAGACACATCTACCGCTTCACCCCAATGTACTCGCCTAGCGTGTGGGATTTGTCTCTGTTGCAGAATCTGAGTCAGCGTTTCCTGCAAATTTAGCTTTGTGACTTTAGTCCCTAGCGTTTGCGAAAGTAGTTTCCATAGTTCTGCACCGACATCTTTAATATAGCTATGTTCATGATTTGATTCCCGCGCAATTTTTTGATACGACTGCTGATTCCAGGTTCTGCGGAAAATATCAATCTGTAATTCACTGAGAATTGCGGGGGATAACGCTAACTTAATCTTCTCTAAGGCTTCTTCCTGAGTCATATTACCTTCCTAGGAATAGAGCAGGGTTAAAGTACCCTATTAATCAGATGGGCGCGTTGTTAAGCAGGTTATGCAATGACTTTTGAAAAAGAATAAAAACTTTAATCTGGAGCATCAAAAAGGCTAAGAAGTCCTGCAGAATCAACGGTATAGCTCTGCACTTCGTACCCTCGAAGGAAGTATGAAAATCTGCTAACAATGTTCGTGTCTTCTTCGGACGAAGGTTCGGAAACTGTTTGGGAGCTTTATTGCTGCACTTCGTTGTTTGACAATAGACAAATTTAAGCGGCTATAGTATTGCAAGACACTAACCTCTCTTATCAAGAGAGAATTCAATCGAAGTAGCCTTCAACACTCTAATTAGGTAAGTTTCAATTACTACACAATGACTCGCTATGAATTTTGAGGCTGCATTCACAACTGAATAACGCCAAACTGAAACAATAAAGTCGGCTCATCGAATTGGGACTGAGACATTGGGACTGAGACATTGGGACTGAGACAATAACGTAAGTGCGATCGCAGATTCTTAAAGTTAAGATAAAGCACTTTTTGGGCGGTCAAGTCAGGTCAGTACGGACGTGAATTAGGCTGGAGACATAGCCTGACTGCTGATATTCAGGGCGATCAACCCCTTTATTCTCTATGAATTTTTCAACAGTTCTGTTCAAAAATTAGGGATTATTACGGTCATGCCACTAGATTAACTGGTATGTGAATCAGTTAGGGAAACGTATGGTCGGTCTTTCTACCGAAGGTGCCAGCAAAACTCGAAATCTGCTGCATGGGTGGCTATCTCAGCGCCTAACTTCCGAAGCTTTTGAGGCGCTCAGTTCTACGATCGCACAGTCTCGCCAAAATTTTTCGGAACGCACTTTTTTGACGGCGTTTAGTACCCTTCCCCGTCGAGTTGGCAAACGGGATCTGCTGTTAAACGAGGCGGAACTGCAAACCGCAAGCTTGCTGTGTCCGGGCTGGTCTCCTGGGCAATGGAGTGTGGATCAGGCAGCCCGATCGCTGCTGTTGCTCAGTCTTCCCCAAGCAGAAGAGGGTTTGCTGAGTCCCCTATTAGAAAAGCTTTACCCCACGGCAGGCATTCCAGAAGCGGTCGCCCTTCATCAGACGTTGCCGCTGTTGCCCTATGGCGATCGCTATCAGTATTGGGCATTAGAAGGATTTCGCAGCCACATTACCGCAGTGTTTAATGCGATTGCGCTCTGGAATTCCTATCCGGCTCGACAGTTTGACGAAGCGACCTGGAATCAGTTAGTGCTGAAAGCCATCTTTGTCGGTAGTCCGCTCTATCCGATTTGGGAACTGGACGATCGAGCCAATGCTACCCTGTCGCGAATGTTGATGGACTATGTTCACGAGCGGTGGGCGGCTCATCGAAACGTGACTCCAGAATTGTGGCGGCTGGTTGTTCCCTTTGTGGATGGAACAATGGTTGCCGACTTAAAGCAGGCTCTCTGCACATCCAATCCGGTTCAACAACACGCGATCGGGTTAGCTTGCATTCAATCAGGGCACTCGATCGCGCTTGATCTACTAGCTCTCTACCCTGCACTGGAAGCGCTAGTTCGCTCAGGAACTTTGACCTGGAAAATTATCTACGAAAAGCAACTAGAACAGCAAGCCGCCCTTCGCTAATTTTTCAATGTTCACCCGTTCGTTTAACGGCTCGATCGCTTACCCTCAATCCGGTCATTCTATGTTAGATACTTCTCAACCTGCGCGCTCTACCCCAATGTGGATTGATCCTCACATTCACATGACTGCCCGCACGACCTACGATTACCTTGTGATGAAGCAGTACGGAGTGGTTGCAGTCATCGAACCCTCGTTTTGGATGGGACAACCGCGCACTAGTGCTGGCACCTTTCAGGACTACTTCAGCAGTTTAGTAGGGTGGGAGCGCTTTCGAGCGGGACAGTTTGGCATCCGACACTATTGCACCATTTCTCTCAATCCCAAAGAAGCTAACAATCCAGCGATCGCCGATGAGGTGATGAACCTACTGCCCTTGTACCTCTGCAAAGAAGGCGTGGTTGCGATCGGGGAGATTGGCTATGACTCAATGACTGCGGCAGAAGATAAGTACTTTCGACTCCAACTAGAAATGGCGAAAGAGTTCGATAAGCTAGTTCTGATTCATACGCCTCATCGCAACAAGAAAGAAGGGACGTTGCAAAGCCTGGAAGTCTGTCTGGAGCATGGTATCGATCCACAGCGCGTCATTGTTGATCACGCTAACGAAGAGACGGTACAAGACATTCTCGATCGCGGTTTCTGGGCAGCTTTTTCGATCTATCCACATACCAAAATGGGCAATGAGCGAATGACTGAAATTGTTCGCCAGTATGGGTCTGAAAAAATCATTGTAGACAGTGCCGCAGATTGGGGAATTAGTGATCCGTTAGCGGTGCCAAAGACGGCTCAACTGATGATCGAACGCGGAATTTCGGAAGCTCGTGTGCAGGCGGTTTGTTATGACAATGCGCTGGAAGCCTACAGTCAAAGCGGTGAGATGAGTGAAGCGGATTGGCTGAGTCCAGACCCTGTTGATCAACGACAGTTCTATGAGGACAACTCTGTGCTGCGAGGGCAAGAACCGATCGTCGAGGGAGCCGGGTCGATCGTGATTGTTTAAGTCTTTTGCGGTTTAAGTCTTTTGCACAGCATTCAATCAGAGGTGAAGTCGTGATGGCGCAAAACACAGTGAATCGAGTGGTGGCGTATCTTCAAATGATGCGTCCTGCTAATATTGTCACGGCATGGGCCGATATTTTGGCAGGCTATGCGGCAGCAGGTTTAGTGATTCTGTCGGCTGATTGGATGCTTGACCTCGCCACCCTTCAGCCTTTACTTTGGCTGCTACTAGCAACGACGGGATTGTATGGCGGTGGCGTTGTCTTTAACGATGTGTTTGATGCCAAATTGGATGCGGTAGAGCGCCCCGAACGTCCGATTCCCAGTGGTCGCAGTTCGGTGCAGGAGGGTATTGCGTTGGGTGTTGGTTTGTTGGCGATCGGCATCATTGCAGCGGCTCAGGTGTCAGCGTTGAGTGCAGGGATTGCGGGTGCGATCGCATTGGCGGCGTTACTCTACGACTCTGTGAGCAAACATTCCGCCTGGATGGGGTCGCTCAACATGGGATTGTGTCGCGGGGGCAATTTGCTGTTGGGTATCAGTGCAATGCCGACCATTCTACAAGAACGCTGGTTGTTGGCGATCGTTCCCGTTCTATACATTGCGGCAATTACGCTCATTAGTCGCGGTGAAGTTAATGGTGGCAATCGCACCGCTGGAAGTGTTTCTCTAGGTCTTCTAACCCTCGTGGGCGGTGGATTAGTTGGGTTAAATCTGGTGCCCAATTCTGTATTGCAAGTCCATACAGCCCACTTGTGGTCAATGTTGCCGTTCGCCGGATTTTGGGGTGCTTCAGTAGTTCCAGCATTTGTGAAAGCGGCTCGTAATCCTAGTTCAGACTTGATTCGGATTGCAGTGCGATCGGGCGTGATTTCTCTGATTGCCCTGGATAGCGCGATCGCTGCCAGTTTTAGCCACTGGATCTATGGATTTGCCATTTTGAGTCTACTTCCTATTTCTCGATTATTAGCCAAACAGTTCGCGGTGACCTAAATGAATCTCAGCCTGACTAATCCACCCCAATCTTTAGACGCTACTTTGCAGCCGCTACAACAATCTGTGACGGTGCAGTTCAACTACGCGGTTCACTTTACGAGTGGGCTTTTTCGGTTACAAAATCCTCTATTTGCTGATGTGTTGCAGAGTGAAAAGCTTGATCACCCTGCGGCGACGATCGTCATTGTCGATAGTGGACTCCTCCCTTCACATCCCTATCTACTAGAACAGATCGTGGCGTATACCGATCGCTACCAGAACCAAGTTAGTCTCAAAGCTAACCCATTGGTGGTGGTTGGGGGAGAAGCGTCTAAGAATGATCCAGCATTAGTCGAACAGATTCAGCAATTGATCAGTGAGGTTGGGCTGTGTCGGCATTCTTATGTAGTGGCGATCGGCGGCGGTGCTGTTCTCGACCTAGTAGGATATGCGGCGGCAACTGCCCATCGCGGTGTGCGTCTGGTGCGGGTGCCAACCACGGTACTGGCTCAAGATGACTCTGGAGTTGGAGTCAAAAACAGCGTGAATGCCTTTGGCAAAAAGAACTTTCTTGGCACCTTCACACCACCTTATGCAGTGATTAACGACTCCGACTTTCTCCTGGCGTTGAGTCAGCGAGACTGGATCTCTGGGATTGTTGAAGCCGTTAAAGTTGCACTCATCAGAGATGTCCAATTTTTTAGATTCATTGAATCGAATGCTCGTGTGCTGGTTAACCGTGATCTGTCTGTAATGCAGCAAGTTATCTATCGATCGTGCCAGCATCACCTACAACACATCGGCGGCTATGGTGATCCGTTTGAGATGGGTTCCTCGCGTCCCCTTGACTTTGGACATTGGGCAGCGCATCGACTGGAGTACTTGACGCACTATCGCCTGCGGCATGGAGAGGCGGTTGCGATCGGGATTGCGCTCGATAGTACCTATGCCTACTTTGCCGGACTGCTGCCAGCCACCGATTGGACACGAATTCTCAACACGCTGCTGTCGCTAGGATTTGACCTATCTGTTCCCGAACTGGGCGCATTCTCAAACGAGCCAGAACATCCCCAGTCTGTGTTTCGAGGGTTAACTGAATTTCGAGAACATCTGGGTGGAGAGTTGACATTGATGCTATTAACTAGCCTTGGGTCTGGTGTAGAAGTCCATCAAGTCGAGGTATCCGTCTACCAGCAAGCGATCGCTTATCTGACAGCACTGAGTGAGAAGCAAGTCAGCCAATAGGAAAATTTATGCTAGTTGATCAGCAGTTCCATCTTACTTACTGTACCAACATTCATCCCGGTGAAACCTGGGCAGAAGTTTGGGCTAATCTTCAGGACTACTTGCCTCGACTCAAACAAGCGATCGCTCCAGATCAGCCGTTTGGTGTTGGTTTACGGTTGGCAGATGTCGCGAGTCGAGAATTGTTGCAGGGCGATCGCTTGTCTCAATTCAAGTCCTGGTTGGCAGCAGAAGATCTTTATGTCTTTACGCTAAATGGCTTTCCCTATGGCAGTTTCCATCATCAGGTCGTCAAAGATCAGGTCTATGCGCCTGACTGGACGGTGAGCGATCGACTAGAGTACACCCAGCGGCTAGTGCAGATTCTCGCGGAGTTGTTGCCACCTGGAATAGAAGGCAGCATTTCTACTTTGCCTCTCTCTTACAAACCCTGGTTCCTGGACAAGCCAGAGCAGAAGGAGCAGGCGTTTCGGTCAAGTACAATAGCGCTTTCGCGGCTAGTCGTTGATCTGTTCAAACTCTATGCTGAGACGGGTAAGCTAATTCATCTCGGACTAGAACCAGAGCCAGATGGACTATTGGAAAACACCCAAGAAGTGATTGATTTCTTTGATCGCTGGCTGCGTCCCCTCGGTAGTGCTGCCATAAAGCAACAGTTGGGAATTGCCCGCGATGAAGCCGTTGAGCATCTTTGCAACCACATTCGGGTTTGCTATGACACCTGCCATTTTGCCGTGGAATATGAGGAACCTGCGATCGCCCTGCGTCAACTACAAACCGCCGGAATTAAAATCAGCAAAGTTCAACTTAGCTCAGCCGTGAGAATTCCCATTCCCGTTGAACTAACAGAACGTCAAGCGATCGCGCTACGGCTCTCCTCGTTTGTCGAATCAACCTACCTACATCAGGTGATTGCTCGTCAGCAGGATGGCACCCTCAAACAGTATCGCGACCTGGAGCAAGCCTTACCGGACTTCCTGACCACCACTGCAACCGAATGGCGGACTCATTTCCATGTCCCAATCTTTCTGCAAGACTATCCACTATTGCGATCAACCCAACCCCACCTCACCGAGACATTAAACTATCTGCAAACCTCTCCCATCTGTACACATCTCGAAATCGAAACCTACACCTGGGACGTGTTGCCTGCGGACATCAAGCTTGATCTATCCGTCTCGATCCAACGAGAATACAACTGGGTTTTGCAGCAACTAAAGACTGCGATCGCCGCCTAGTAAAGTTCACTAGAAGTACATTAACCCTTTCCTCCCTCCTCCCTCCTCCCTCCTCCCTCATGAAAAGAACCGCCGTCCTGAATGTCGTTGGACTAACTCCAACTTGCCTGGGTGACAACATGCCGAAATTAACAGCCTGGGCAGATCGGGGACAGCGATCGTCCATTACGCCGATTTTGCCTGCTGTAACCTGTAGTGTTCAGGCGACTTATCTCACAGGCAAGCATCCCAGCGAACATGGCATCGTGGCAAATGGCTGGTACTTTCGAGACGAGTGTGAGGTCAAGTTTTGGCGGCAGTCTAATCAACTGGTGCAGGCTCCCAAAGTCTGGGACATGGCCAGAGAACTCGATCCGACTTTCACCTGCGCTAATTTGTTCTGGTGGTACAACATGTACTCCTCGGTTGATTATGCAGTCACGCCGCGCCCCATGTATCCCGCTGATGGACGCAAACTGCCTGACATTCACACTCATCCAGCCGCGCTTCGCCCCAAACTTCAGACTGAACTTGGACAGTTTCCCTTGTTCAAATTTTGGGGCCCGGCGACCACGATCGACTCCTCCCAGTGGATTGCAAATTCAGCAAAATGGGTCGAGACAAACTTTAGTCCTACGCTTTCGCTCGTCTATCTGCCTCATCTGGATTACTGCGCCCAAAAAATGGGTTCGAGTCCAGCCCAAGATCTGCAAGAAATCGATGCCGTTGTGGGTGATTTGATTGAATTCTACGAGGCACGAAACATCCAGCCAATCATTCTCTCTGAATATGGCATTACGCCCGTGTCTCAACCCGTACACCTCAATCGAGTGTTGCGATCGGCAGGACTGCTGCAAATTCGAGAAGAGTTGGGTCTAGAACTCCTCGATGCGGGTGCCAGTCAAGCGTTTGCGGTTGCAGATCATCAAATAGCTCATGTGTATGTCAACAATCCAGCAGTGCTATCTCAGGTCAAGACGCTACTAGAGCAAACACCCGGAGTCGAACGAGTTTTGGATGAAGCAGGCAAACGAGACTATCACCTTGACCATGCGCGATCGGGCGAGCTAGTGGTCATTGCGAAACCAGAGGCATGGTTTACCTATTACTATTGGCTGGACGACCATAAAGCGCCTGACTTTGCTCGCACCGTGGATATTCATCGCAAACCAGGCTATGACCCGGTAGAACTATTCATTGACCCACAGATTCGGTTTCCCAAGCTCAAGGTTGCCAAAACGTTATTCCAGCGCAAACTGGGGATGCGATCGTTGATGGATTTGACACCGCTAGAGGCAGAATTAGTGCGCGGATCGCATGGGCATTTACCGAATTCTGTCAGCGATCGCCCCCTGGTGATGACACAAAGTAACCTACTACAAGACTCTTCAATATCATCGCTTGAGATTTGTGCCCTTATTTTAAACCACTTATTAGCTTGACTTGAAACACAACGCTTTCAGGAGAGCCGTTTCAACCAGATTCTCACAACTCAAATAGGATTGCTATATCAATGAGAACATAATGAGAACATAGAAAAAGATCCCAAATGAGTTCCATAGCGTGTTCATAGCTCTATTGCATTTCTATTTAGACGCACAACATAATTTGAGAGCCTTCTTGAGTTTTGGTGACTTCAATTCGAGCTTGAAAGGCTTCTTTGAAATAAGGCATGTGAGTCACGGTGAGAATGCAGGCAAAATCAGGCGCGATCGCATTAATGGCCGCCACCAAGCGATCGCAACCTTCCTGATCCTGAGTGCCAAACCCCTCATCTACAATTAACATTTGTAACGCGGTGCCCGATCGCTGAGACAACAATCTCGCCAACGCCAATCGGATGGCAAAATTCACACGAAACGCTTCGCCACCGGAATACGTTTCATAAGCACGAGTCCCACGGGTATCGGCGATCAGAATATCCAGCGTCTCAGAGAGTTTTGAAGGTTGAGACTTGGTGGAATTGCGCCCGCGCTGAGTGACAAATTGGACATGAAGCTGATTGGCACTCAACCGAGAGAGAATTTGATTCGTCGTCGCTTCAAGCTGCGGCAGCACGTTCTCGATCATGAGTGCTTGAATTCCATTTTTGCCGAATGCTTGAGCTAATTCTTGATACACTCGCGTTTGTTGTCTGGAGATTTGTAATTGAGATTTGAGTTCTAAATTCTGTGTACTCAGTTGTTCTTGCTGCTGTTGTTGTTGTTGGAGACGACCCAATCGAGACAACTGACCATCCAATTCTTGACGCTGTTGTAAAAGATGTTGTTCTAGCGTTTGGATTTGGATTGCACAATCAGGCATCTGTTCTAGACAGTGAATCAATTCTCGCATTTGTTGACTGACGATTTGTCGCTCATTCAGCCGAGCCTGAAGGGTTTGATCTAGCTCATGGAGCCGTTGATCGACTTGAGGAAATTGCTGCTGTGCCTGACAGAGTTCTTGATAGCGGAGTTGCCAGGGTTGTGCCTGACGCAAGGCTTGACGCAAAGCATCGTGCTGTTCTAGATGATAGCCGATCGCGGCAATCTGACGATCGTACTCGCCCAGTCCAAAAGCTGTCTCTTGATTGATCCGCTCCATCTGTTGCTCAAGGTCTGCAAGCTGTGATTTGAGTTCGGGTTGACGCGCCTCGATTTGAGCCTGTCGCCGCTTTGCCTGCTTGACTTCTGCCTGTTTGATTTCTGCCCAACGCCAGCGATCGATGGCTCCCCGCGCCAGGGCGTGATCTTTTTCGTCATAGTTGATTTGTTGAAGACTGCGATCGAGTAGCTGCAATTCTTCTTGAAACTCGGTGGCATAGTCACCTGATTTAAGTTTCGCTTCAAGCTGTGCAGCCTCAGCGTTGAGTTGTTCCCAACTTTTTTGCACATCGGCCGTCACTTGAAGCTGTTCCTGTAGCTGGCCACGTCGTTCTAAAATAGTGCCGTACTGCGTCAGCTTCTCTTCTAGCTCGCGATACTCTCCCCGCAAAACCTGAATCTCTCGCTCAGAGACGGCCAGTTGCTCTCGAATCACCCAAATTTGATCGAGAACTTCTTGCTGTTGCTGCTGATGTTTTTCTAAAACGAGATTCCAGTGATGCTCATCCAGGGGACGATCGCACAGCGGACAAGGGGGATAGGACTCTTGAATCTTAGGTCTGTTTTGAAGGGTGACTGAACTTTTTTCTAAGCCAGCCTTCTGATCTTCTCGAAGATTCAAGGTTGAAAACTCATAGCTCTCTCCGCCACACACGTCTTGCCTCAACATGCGAATCTTTTGGTCGAGTTCGGCAAGTTGAGCTTCGTGATCGCGCTGGTGGGCCTGCAACCGTTCCATAAAGCTGCGTCGCTCTAATCCTTTTTCACGGACTTGTTCTTGATAAAGTCTGATTTTTTGCAGTTCTTCAATGCGAGTGGCGATCTCGACGGCCGCTTTCTGAAGTTTAGGCTGACGTTGTTGCTGAGTTTGAAGTTGATAGGCTGAAGAACGAACTTCATCCAAACGGGCACTCAAGCGAGTGGAAGCACGATCGACCTGACTTTGTAGCTGTTGTCTTCGCTGAATTAGAGGTGCTGCTTGCAGTTGCAGTTGATCTAATTGACTGAGATAAAGTCTCGCCTGGCGCAACTGTTCCATTCCCGCTTCGATATCGGCCGCCTTGCTCAACGTCCGCTGAATTTCTTGCGTTTGTTGAATGAGAGCAGCGTCTTGAGCCTGGATTTGCTGTTGACGATTGTGTAATTCGCTGAGTTTTTCAGTTTGCTGCTGCTGATATTTTTGGCGTTTGGCTTGAGCAATTTGATGAGACTGAAACTTGGCGGCTAGAATTTCCTCTTGCGATTGCAGCATTTGCCATTGCTGATACCCCAAAACAATCTGATTTTGTTGACCAAGAAGTGTCTCCAGCGTTTTTTTCTGGTGATCGGTCTGAGAAAATTCCTGTTGTAGACGTTGACAATCTTGGCTGAGATTGCGTTGTTGCTGTTGTTGCCAGGTTAGTTGTTGTTGCCAGGTTTGGCGTTGTTGTTGTCTTGCTTTTAGCGTTTGCAATTGTGCTGTTTTAGCAATCTGCTGCTGTTGCATGTGAGCTAGATTGAGTTCTAACTCGGCGCATTCTTGAGCGATCGTCTCTCGTCGTTGTAGCTGTGATTCATTGGTCGCCAGATTTCTCTCTAGCAGTTCCATTTGTCCTTTGAACTGGCGCGATTTATCTTTGGCTTGCTCTGCCAACTGATCGTATCGTTGTAGCTTGAGCAAGTCAGCGAGAATCTGCTTGCGCTCTGCCGGACGACGCAACATAAACTCATCGGCGCGTCCCTGTCTTAAATAAACAGAGTTGACAAAGGTTTCATAATCAAGCTTCAAATGCTCCAAAATTAGCTGCTGAGTGGCGCGGATGCCTTTTTCGGTGAGCGATCGAAAGCGCGTTTGTTCCAATTCTGCCCGATTTTCTCCTTGAGCAATTTGAAACTCCAACACGACACCCTGTCCCCGTTGGCGCGTCCGAATCACTCGATAAGTCTGCTGGTGAATGCTAAAAATAAAATCAACTTGCGCTTCCTTAGTGCCGATGTGAATCACATCATCTTCGAGTGCGACGCGACTCTCCCCCCAAATCACCCAAGAAATGGCTTCTAACAATGACGACTTGCCCGCCCCATTTGACCCACAAACGCAAGCCGTGTGCAGCCCTCTAAAGTCAAGCGTGGCTGCACGATAGCTCAAAAAATTCTTGAGAGTTAGCTGTTGAGGAATCATGACAATGCGATCGCGGGCAGCCGTTAAATTCGTTGCTCAAATCAACACGTCAGCCATAGGGCGGAGCGTAATTCAGTACAAATGCACGAAAGTACAGTCGCACTGTATTGTAGTCTAATCGCTAGAAGGGCTAATCTGTAAAGGACTTTCGATCAAACATGGGCTAACTGCCAAACTTCAGGGTGATTTGGGGCTTGATGCACACTCGCACTTACCAAAAATCATGAAAAAAGTCTTATTCATCCTGAGTGAGTTGATTGATGCTGATATTGATTGGATTGTGTCGATCGGAACCCGCCAATCCATTTCTCCCAAAACGGTTTTGATCCAGGAAGGGCAGCCTGTCAACACGCTCTACATTTTGCTAGAAGGCGAGTTATCGGTCTCAACGGGGGCGCTCGGAGGCCGCGAAATTGCCCGTCTCGGTCAGGGCGAAATCGTCGGTGAAATGTCGTTTGTCGATTCTCGTCCGCCGTCTGCCACGGTGAGAGCCGCCCAAGCTTCACAAGTCTTTGCAATTCCTCAAGTTGATCTCGCTGAGAAACTCAATCTCGATGTCGGGTTTGCTTCTCGGTTTTATCGAGCGATGGCCATGTTTTTGTCTAATCGGTTGCGATCGACGGTCGGCCAATTAGGAGATGTTGGAGAATCTGCATCCGAAGTCAGCGAGATTAACCAAACGGCCCAAGCTCGATTAGCGATGCTGCTCAAACGCCTGCGAGAAAAGTGACGAAAAGCAGCTGTTCCTGGCTGAATAGATGCTCTCAAGTAATTAAAACCGCAGTGATTCAAACAAACTGTGGACTCATTCAACAGACTGTCTTTTTAGCGTTAATGCAATGATTTTTTTCGCTTCGGTGTTCAGCGCCTCTGCCCCCAATCCCTCATTCTGACGGGCTTTAAAGCAATTCCGGTTTCAAAGTCCCTGACTCGTGAGGAATTTAGGAGGCTGCCCGGATTAATCACCGTAGCAAAAGATTTCATCGAATCCATGTCTTTTGAGGAGGATCACCTTAGAGAGATAGCTTACGATCGCTCACTCAGTCCAAAGGTAGGTTTTGTGAGTTCAGGAACCTTGTTAAAAATTCTCTAGTCAATAAAGACATCGCTACTAGAACACGACCTGAAGGACAGACCCATGTTGAACTTAAAGAAATTTCAAGCAAGTACCGCGCTCGCACTGACTTTGGGCGTGACTTCGACGAGCATCGCCCCCATGATCATGATGGGAGCCGCTAACGCCAATCAAGCACCCCAAAAAGTTGCACAACTCTTCCCGTCTCAGCGCACTTCACCCAGCTATGGTGTGAGAATCCCTGCGGGTGCCAGCTTCCCCGTAGTCTATGACAAAGCCGAAAGAATTGTAATCGCGCCAGCCGAAACAGTGCCCATGACGCTGACGATCGCCCGCAACATTCGATCGTCTTCTGGAACGCTACTCATCCCCGCTGGAAGCCAGGTTGAAGGTGAATTTCGACCCGCAGAGAACAACAACTCCCAATTTGTCGCCAGAACGCTAATTTTGACCGATGGCACACGCTTGCCGATCGATGCTCGTTCTGATGTTCTCAGCCGCAAAGAAAACATTCGCCAGGGTGTCGATACCGGAGCGATTTTGAAGGGAGCGGCGATCGGGTCAGGTGCGGCAGCAATCATCTCAGGAGTGACGGGTAAAAAACGCATCACGCTGGGTAGAGTTCTGATTGGGACGGGGGCCGGTGCCCTGGGCGGACTGCTACTCGGACGCAAAAACAATGAAGTCGTCGTCGTCGAGCCTCGCACCGATAATCTCTCTCTAACACTCAATTCTTCACTGGCGTTGAATCGTTAGAGACGTTAGACAGCCAGAGACGTTAGACATTGAACCGAAGATAGAAGACTTTCAAGGCTGCTTAGTCTAGAGTCCAAAGTATGAAGTTCAAGTCAGCCATAATCGTGACCGATTCCAGTTGGGGTTTGTCACGATTTTTAATAGCAATCATTTGTTCTTTACTCAACGTTAACGTTCGCTTACTGACTCATTAATTACAAAGCTGATAGCCTGTTCACAGATTCATTAAAAAACAACTTTTCTCAAGGCTTCCATCTATAAAGTTTTGAATCGCTTGGAGATTTACATTCATGATGCAAATTTTTCTAAGTCATGTATGAAAATAATTCAGTAAGCTGATTTCAAACTTTTTAGATTCTGTTCATTGTTAACCTCTCCCTTGTATTCAATTAATCTGAATGACGATCGCCCTTAAGCCACAGTCTACCAACCTTCCTAAATTGCGTCCTTGCTTCTGTGGTCTACTGCATTCAAACGATTCATCTGGTCAAAAGATGCAGGTGATTTCAATTGCGTTAGTCCTTTTAGCCAGCCTGTTTGCAACTGAATTAGCGATCGGCACCTGGAGCCATAGCCTCTCTTTACTGGCTGATGCGGGGCACCTTTTAGCCGATGTAACCGCCCTGAGCATGACTTTGGGAGCCGCCTGGTTAGCACAGCGTCCTGCGAGCGATCGCGCCACTTTTGGACACCAACGAGTTGAGATTCTCGCCGCCTTACTCAATGGCTTGGGACTGCTGGCGATCGCTGCCTTTGTCACCTGGGAAAGTTGGGAACGATTTAACTTACCGCAGACCGTTTTGGGCTTGCCGATGCTGCTGGGAGCCGGGATTGGGTTACTGGTCAACAGTTTGAATATTCTTTTGCTCTATCAGCGCAGTCAAGATGATCTCAATCTCAAAGCCGCTTTTTTGCACGTGGTGGCGGATGCGGCTAGTTCGGTGGGCGTGATTGTGGCGAGTTTGACGATCTACTTCTGGCATTGGATGTGGATGGACACGACGGCTAGTTTGATGGTCGCTGCTCTGACGAGTTTGAGTGCCTTACCGTTGATTAAGCAAAGTCTGGAAATTCTTCTAGAATACGCGCCCGCGTCGATCGATCCCACCGAAATCGAAGCCACTTTACTGACCTTTGAATCCGTCCAACAAGTCGAAGCGCTGCGGATCTGGAGCATTACGGCCGATCAGGTGGCGCTGGTGGCTCAGATTCGAGTTGAGAAAGCCTTGGAGAGTGGAGAACGCGATCGCTTACTACAAAAGATACAAGCTCACCTCCAAAAAACCTATCAAATTCAGGAGACTATTCTCCAACTTAAGGGAGATGAAACACAAGCTGAAACAGGCTTCCATCCATTACTTCATCAAAGCTTAACAGAGCATGTCTTCAGGAAAACACGGAGTTCATCAAGTTAGAGATTACTCTATTGACAGAACCTCTGAAACCCTGCTCATCTATTCATCTCAAAGACAAATTATGGGTTTACGTCTGCAAAATTGGGTGATTTCAGCCCTCTTGATTGGGTCAATGGCGGCTCCCGCTCGTGCCGAAAGCCGTCAAATTGAACGCTTACTCAACGCGGAAAGCGGCGATTTTGCAACCTTGATGAAGCAGGCAGACACGATCGCCACCGACCTGATCAATCAAAGCTTTGCCGATCCGACGACGACCAAAGTCTCGCTCAAAGTCCTGGGAGAACGAGAAGGTCAGATCGCCCCGCTGCTGTCTGTCAGCGTCTCTCGGCAGGATTGGCAAACCCGCTCAAGCGTTCAGCAATGGGCGCGTTATTTTGGAGGATCTACCACATTACTCGGCTTTGATCGATCGCCCGATACCACTCAAGTCGCTGCGTTTACGCCCCCGGTTCCGGTATCAGAAAACGAGCCAAACTTTTACGACAATCGATGAGCCGTTCTTTCTAGTTTCTGTTTAGCGTTCGTTTTAGTGTTTACCTTAAATTCAGGATCTTTGCATGATGCGTTTACCGTTCCATAAATCTGTGCGTTGGCTGACTCTCTTTCTGGCGGGTTTTTGCGTAGCACTCATCACAGCCGTGTGGTCTTTGTCTCAAGTCGCAACGGCGACCTCTTCGATTTACCCGCAAGGGGTTGAGCCTTCCGTCCACACTGCACAGCCCCAATTTTCTGCCCCAGTCAACCAGTTTGCTCAAGAAGTCATTGACAGCCATCGGGCCCCTAACTTCTATCAGTAGAAGACAGGCGTAGTAAAAAATCTGGCGTTGCTGAATCAGGGGATGAATTGCCCCCAAGCGGCGGGAACCCCAAGGTTCAAAGTCCCTCACTCGTGGGGGATTTAGGGGGCGAAAAGATGGACACTTCCCACAGAGTCATCCCTCCAATCAGCAACGCCAAAAATTTCTGTCACCCCTTCTCAAATCCAACCGGGATTCGCTCCAAGCTGAGTTCCACAGATTTTTTGTGCCAAAAAGCCGGACTTTGTTGCAAAGGAATAAACCATGATTCGTTTTTTTGACAGCATCACCCTACTCCTTGTGGGTAGCTTGAAGCGATCGTTTTCTCTCTTTCTCGCCTGCCTTTTCTGTCTCCTAAATGTCACCTTTTCTCCCCTCAGCACACCTCCTGCCCTGGCCGAAGGAAACGGAGTTAATGTCATCATCATGATCGGTGATGGGATGGGCTGGAACATGGCACGGGCGGCTGCGGCTGCGAAAACAGGCACCCTTTACAAAGCAGGAAAGGGGCAAGGGCTGAACTTTCAAAAGCTAAAGGGCTACACCTACACGACGACCTATGGAACGACGATCGACGCGACTAATGCCACCACAGGCGCAGTCACATCCTCAACGGGCAACTCGGCGCTAGATAACTCCAATCCGATTACGGGTCAGAGTCCCATTCGTCCAGGGTTCCAATTTAATCCGGCAATCAACCCCGGCACCCCCGCTCGCGACTTGACCGCCACCGCCAACCAACCTTGCCGCAACGGAGGCGACCCCGGAAAAGGCAACATTGTCGGCTACGAAATCGCCAAAGGCGGCCCAACTCCCTGGATTCCTCTGTCTCCGGCGGTTCCTCAAGGCACCGATCCTGAGTACATCAAGTGCAGCTATCCTGACTCGGCCAACACTGCTTCGACCTTGTACACCGGGGTTAAGAGCTACAACAACGCCATGTCAGTCGATATCTACGAGCAAGCCGACAAAACCATTCTGCAAACCGCACGAGAATTGGGCAAATCGACTGGACTGGTTACTTCAGTTCCGATTACCCATGCGACTCCTGGTGCGGCTGCTTCAAGTGTTAACCGTCGCAACAAATATGATGCTGACTTCCCGGCTTTAGACAACATTTTGCAAGAAGCGCTGCGTGAAGACCAGGGTTACCTGCCCACTGTTTTGCTGGGAGGTGGGCACCCGCTCGACTTTCTCAACACCACGGCAGCCAGCACTGTCACTCCCAAGGGCTTTGAATACATCAAGCAGTCTACCTATGAAGAACTGCGCGACAAGCCGACTAATAATCGCTATGGCTACACCTTTGTCGAACGGGATACCAGAGTTACCACAACAACCCGATCGGGCCAAATTAGACTGGGTGGCAAAACCTTGCTCGAAACGGCGAAGAAGCTTGATCCCAATCAGGGCGATCGTCTCTTAGGTTTGTTTGGGGCCCGTGGTCAAGATGGCAATATTCCCACGCTGTCCGCTAATGGCGATTACAGCCTAACGGGGTTGTCTAACTTCTCGGTTTACTCGACGGCCGCGGCTCCGACCAATGCGACGGGAACCCCAGTTAATAACGGCACTCAGATTCCCAAACCTGATACAGTGCGTCCTTTGGCAACGGCGATCGCTGAAACCAATGAGCAGTTCATAGTGAAAGAAGTCCGGGCAAATCCGACGCTGGCCCAAATGACGAGAGCCGCTTTAGAAGTGTTGGGTAAGGACAAAGATGGTTTTTGGCTGATGGTTGAAGGCGGCGACATTGATTGGGCTGCCCACGACAACAATCTAGATAACCTAATTGGGACGATGACCTCTTTTGACAATGCGGTGAAAGAAGTAACCAACTGGGTGAGCAAAAACGGCGGCTGGAAGAAAAACGTTCTGATTGTCACGGCTGACCACGACCACTATCTGACACTCAACGACAACTATGCTGAATTGGTCAAAGCCAACGGTGCAGAAGCGTTGACCTTCAATAAAAACACGCCAGCCGAAGCGGGTCACTTCTGGGGTTCTGATCCGGCTATCAAGTATGGCTGGGGCAACCACAGCAACCGATTGGTGCCTGTTTACTTCCAGGGCGACACCTTCAAGCTGCTCGATTATGTTGGAAGCAATGTTGAGTTTGTAGACAGACCACCGGGAGGCACTGCTAAGACTTACCAGATTCCTGGTGTACCGGGGGCAGTTGATCAGTCACACATCTATAAAGCAATGTTAGCTGCATTAAAGTCCTAGTTACGATGTGATTCACAGTCTGGATACCTTCTAGAAGCTCGATCGACTCAGTGCGATCGGGCTTTTTTTGCACCGACCACAAGGACTCTGGACTAGGGACAGGGCAAGTTTCAAATCCGGCATTGCTAAATCGTGGGCTGAATTGCCCCAAAGCGGCGGGAACCCCAATGTTCAAAGTCCCCCATTTTTGGGGGATTTAGGGGGCGAAAAGATGGACACTTCCCACAGAGTCATCCCTCCAATCAGCAACGCCAAAAATCCAACGTCTAAAGTCCAAAGTCTGCCCTAAAAATCATCCTTCCAAACCAATTTTTGAAACTGCTAAAGTGCTCGTATTGAGCAAGCCTTTGAAACAATTGAGAAACCGGATGAAGACAAACGCCGTCCGTATTTTGGACAACCTTGGCATCGATTACGACCTGCGAGACTACGACGTTGACCCCGATGATCTAGCCGCCGAAAGCGTCGCTCAAAAAATCGGATTGCCCCCCGAACAAGTGTTTAAAACATTGGTAGCTAGAGGCGATCGCACCGGAATTCTCTTAGCCGTCATTCCAGGCAACACCCAACTGGATCTCAAAGCACTGGCGCAACTGTCGGGCGATCGTAAAGTAGAAACCTTTTCACTTAAGGAAGTCCAACCTCTTACAGGCTACATTCGCGGCGGCGTGACGGCACTGGCTTGCAAAAAAGACTATCCCGTTTACGTAGACGAACTCATTGAAATTTTTGATCTCGTTTCTATCTCTGCTGGAGTCCGAGGAACACAAATTTTGTTACATCCCAGTGATTATCTTCGCGCTGTCAAAGCAGTTGTCGGCATGATTTCACAAGACAAACTTTGAGGCGAGAATCTTATCTTAAAGTTCACCAGAATTGGGGGCAGAAGGACAGAACACCAAAGCGCAAAAACTCGTCGAATTCACGTTAATGCTAAGGCTTAATCTTCACCAGTTCAGGCAACAAGATCTCGAACGCTCTGCCCCGGTGACTGACTTCATGTTTCACTTCGGGCGGCATTTCTGAAAATGTCATTCCTTGCTCAGGCACATAAAAAATCGGATCATACCCAAAACCGCCTTCTCCGAGCGGCTGCGTCAAAATTTCACCCGGACAAATGCCTTCCGCTTGCAGGGCGATCGTGCCATCCGGTCGAGCCAATGCGATCGCACAGACAAACTGAGCTTTGCGATCGGAGCGATTGCCCAATTCTCTCAGCAGTCGGTCAATTCGATTGGCATCAGTCGTCCCATAGCGTGCAGAATACAATCCGGGTGCCCCATTCAGCGCATCGACGGCTAAACCAGAATCATCAGCGATCGACCATTCCCCCAACGCCTTGGCAACCTGAGACGCTTTGAGCGCAGCATTTTCAGCAAAGGTTGTCCCCGTTTCTTCAATATCCAACTCATCTGGCTTGAGCATCAATTCCCAATCCAGCCCGACCAGATACGCCTGCATTTCTCGCAGCTTGCCAGGATTGCCCGTCGCCACCACTAATTTCGTCATATTCAACCCCAAAACCCCAATCACCCAATCCAATCCCGCAGCGCCTGCCAACCTAAAAGATCTTGCAGCAGCGTTTGATAGCCCATTACGTTAGGATGCAGCCCATCTTCGGTCAACTGCGTCTGACACCAATCCATCCCTCGCGACATCCACAGATCAAACAAGTCGAGATAAGGAATCTGTCGCTTTTCGCAGGCCAGCCGCGTGGCTTCTTTGTAGCGATGTTGATCAGCATGATTGTAGTAGAGACAGTTGAGAAACGGCATTTTGGCTTGATTGACAGGCACCATGCCTACAAAGATCACTGGGCAGAGGCGTTGGGAGCGATCGAGCAAATCAGCGATCCCCATCTCAAAGCCCTCAAACTCCGTCAAGTTTTTGCCATCCAGTCTAGCTAATCGTGGAGAATCATTCACACCCACCGAGAGAATAATCAAATCTGGAACTCGATTCCGCAGTTCGCCTCGATTGTGAAACTCAGCTTCAAGCCGTCGCGCCACCTGCCGAACGCCATCTCCCCGCACTCCCAAATTGTAAAGCGCATGATTGGGGCCACCCGGAGTCATCCACTGTCTGCGAAGTCGCTCAACCCAGCCGCCCCCCACCGGATCACCAAATCCATAAACCAGACTATCTCCTAGCGCTAACAGCCTCAGCGACGGAGGAGTGGGACGAGCATCTAATCCAACAGAGGGCGGGTCGATCGTTTGCATGAAACCGTGTAATCTTGGGTGGGTCTACGCTATTAATAGAAGGGGGCTAGACTGAAAATTTAGCATTCTAAGACGAAGATTTTCAAATCTTTACACAACCCTATCTCAAAACGGCATCATTCGCGATCCGTTGACAGACTTACCGAGATTTTGCGGAAAGCCCCTCGCCTTTAGGCAGGGAATGCAGAGCAACGGCGCTATCGCGCCAATCTCTTACGGCAATGAACGAAGAAACTCTCGCACGATGTCCGTTTTTGTGCGCTTTGCCTTCTTCGCGTAACGCTCAAGCTTTTTCATTTCTTCCTCCTAGATCCTAATGTTTAATTGTTTTCCAGTCATTTTTGTATAGCAATGCGCTATCCTGATTCTAGTGGAAAGGGTAATCAACCACTCTAAAAACCCAGTTGCCGAAAGGCTCAACGCTGCACCTTGAAAATTGAATCGATGCGGTTCTACTGCATTTTTCTAGACTCCCCCTCGCAGTAGGTAAAAGATTCAGAGGAGCTAGACAAACAGCATCTTGAAGCATTATTTGTTTCAAAAAACCTAAACAGGACTTGCGAAAGCAAATAGGGTAGGGCATACCCGAATTAACGCTTGGGGAGAATCCCACCTCTGGGCTAGAGACTGCAAGGAATCTAGTTTAAGTGGTTTCGTTGAGCCAAGAATCCCCGTGCGTTTACGTCGGGGAGTGTCAAGCTCTCGACCACTTACCCAAGACAACATTTATGGCAAAATCTGGCTCCTTACACAAGCGTCCTACCTTTGACACAACTCAACTGATGCGCCGCGCCGATGAGTTGATTAACGCTGCCTCCAACCGCTACCGGATCACTGTCCAGGTTGCCAATCGCGCCAAACGCCGCCGTTTTGAAGATTTTGATAGCGGAGACGACCCCATGATGAAGCCAGTGATGCGGGCGATCGTTGAGATGTCAGACGAGCTAACCCAACCCGAAATCATTGGTGAGTAGCGCATTCTGAGGAGATCGGGGGTGTTTGGCGCATCCCTATCTTCTCCTTCAACGCTGTCATTTTTTTTTGGGGAAACCTTTCTCTTCAAATTCGTCAACAGATTCAACGGACAAGATCGACCCGCATGAGCAAGCAATTTGATAAACGACGCATAAGACGATTTGGGCTGACTGTGGGCACGATCGGGCTGATTGGCTTGCTGGCTGGAGGAACGATCGCTGCCGAACCTTCTACGCCCACGACGACGAGATCCAGAGTCCAAGATGCCTGGTCAAAGGTTTATCAGCAGTTACCAGACCTACCGCTCGAAAATCAATACATCAACCGCGAGACGGGCAAAGTCGATCCAAACAACACCCTTGTCAGTCGCATGGTGCGCTATCACCAATATATAAAAGGCCGTCCCCTTGTCTATCGTCTCGACTGGAAGCTGACGCTGGGCGATTATCTGGGCATTAATGAGCCGATGCTGGAATCGAGCTATCCAGGCTTTGACAATTTGCGAAAAAATCCATTGGAGAGCGATCGGGCTGCCATTAGTCGCCTCACTCGGAGACAGCGAAATGCTCTGGTTCAGGCGCTAGTCAACGTTTTTAATCCGTCCGCCAGTCAACCGATCGCGCCCTCTGTTGCCAAACCAGTTGCCAAACCCCAACCGACCCCGACTCCGGCCGCTTCGCCTCAGACAGGGGGTGCCCGGTTACTATTGCCCTGATGGGACGGTTACTCAAAAGTGGCGCTGGCTGGCGGCTGGGATGGGATGCAGACGCTCCAGAATTTCGGGGACTGATCGGAGGAGACGACTGGGCGATCGAGCTAACAGAGTCCGAACTGTCTGATGTCATCCGATTAGCCGACCAACTGAGCCGCACCATGCTTCAAATGGCAGGAGAACTAATGGACGAAGAAACGATCGCCTGTGAAGCCGAAAGCGACCTCCTGTGGCTCGAAGCAGAAGGCTATCCTCACGCCTACAGTCTGCGTCTGATTTTGCGGTCTGGGCGGCGTGGTGAAGGCTTTTGGACTGAGGCCGTGGTTCCAAAATTACTGGAGGCGCTGCAAACTCTGCAAGTTTTCTGAAGATTTGGTCGAACAGGGCGCATTATGTTATGCTGGTTAAGCAAGTTCGGGGCGTAGCGCAGCTTGGTAGCGCACCACTTTGGGGTAGTGGGGGTCGCACGTTCAAATCGTGTCGCTCCGATCAGATAGAGGCCAGTCATTGTACTGGCCTTTGTCGTTTTTGGATCAGGGTTGCGCGCTCAAAATAGTTGGTAGCTGGGGTATGTCGCCGTCGGTCGCCCCTTGCAACCTTCCACCAATTGCTACCGTTGTACCAAAACATTCACTTTTAGTCGTTTAATCGACCTTAGCTCGGAATCGAAAGAAGCCATAAGAGGTTGACGGCGTACTGGTTGCGTTGGTGACGGTTCCGACTTGGATTCGGACTGCACCGCGCCCACTGTTGATGCCCGTACAATCAACAGGGAATGTAGCCGTGTAAAACCCACTTCCTGGGCCAGCACCAGAACCTTCAGTAACAGCAGTGGTAGTCCCGCCAAAGTTAAGTTGGATCGTTCCAGGAACTAAGGTTTGTTTAGCGGGCACAAAGTCACAAAGGTTGACATTGTTTGCATTGATCGTGCTGTCGGATAAAAAGTAAATGGTGTACTCCACTTCGTCTTTGGGAGCAGGGGCACCTGGATTCGGGGTCGGGATTTGTGTGCCGTTAATAGCTCCTAGAAGGTAAGTGTTGCTGCCGCCCGGCCAATTTACACCAGGGTTATCGTTATTGTCGGTGGCTAAGTTGTTGTATCCCCCGATCGCAGTCACAGTCGCGCTACCCTCCTTTTTGATACCCGTAATTCGTTTGACCAGACGCAGCCGAGGGCGAATCGGAGTTACCGTCGGATCGTTAGGGGCCGGAGTGCCAGGGTCGTTACTGGGCGCATTGGCAAAACCCGTACTAGAGACAACTGCCTGGTTTAAGAGTTGAGTTGTTCCTGCTGGCAATGGGTCATTAATTTTAACGCGGAATTTAACAGTGGTTGTATTGTTGGCAGCCGTCGTTCCTAAACTCCCACCTGCCGAACTCGTTGCCCCTGTACCTAATCGGAAAACAATCTGAGAGCCATTAATCTCAGCTTGATCGTCTGTGACCGCATCGGTTTTGCTTCCCGTATTTGCTCCAGCAGTAATTTGTAAGGAACTAGGAACATAAGCGGTGTTGGTGGGAAGCGGATCACTCAAAATCACGTTATTGACTGAGGTGGTAGTGCTAGTATTTCTGACCGCCACCGTGTACTCCAAAATATCACCGGGTGTCGTGCCGCTTGAGTTGTCGCTATCTGCCGCTAGAGCGACTGTCTTATCGACTTGCAGAGGGCTAACGGGTACGATCGTCACATCTTCTGCTGTATTTGCAGGTGATGTACCGTTGTATGTCGAAGTGACTGGGGCGCTGCCTGTCGGCGCACTGGTGACATTTGCGCTTGTATTGCTGTACTGTGCGGCTGCCGTGGCACTGTTGTTGTAAGTTCCAGAAGTGGTGCCGTTGGCAATGTTAACGGTGAACGTAATAGCAACGTTGCCGCCTGGTGGAATCTTGAACCCTGACCAGGAGGGCTGAGAAGCAGTTCCTCCGGTTGTCACGGTTGCTGGGCCGGTCGCTCCTCCTGAATAAACGGGAGTCACCGTGGCTGAACTGTTGGTAAACCCAGTGGGCAACCCTGAATCCGCAATCACGACGTTCTCAGCGGTCGATCGATTTGTTCCCGTGGGATTGCTGGCAGTAATGGTGTAGGTTGCTGTTCCGGGTGCGACCATCGGCCCGGGAGTTGAGGTTGACTTAGCGGCAGAGATGATACAGCTTGCCCCTGAAATGCTTGTTGTGGCATCTGCGGGAGTCACTGAAATTGGAGCAGTCACTCCATCCCCTGCGGTTGCTCCCCCAAAGTTGGTGGCATCATTGTTAGTCGTTCCGGCTGCCCCCCCGCTCACATTCGTGGTTGCGCCAGGGCTAAAGAGAACGACCCCACCAGAACCGCCCCCACCGGGCCCATGAGGAGCGCCGCCCCCTGTGTTAGTGCCCCCTCTGCCACCGCTTACATTAATACTGAGACCAGTTGAACTTCCCGTTTGCGAAATAACGAGAACACTACCCCCCGCTCCGCCCCCACCACTTGCGTCATTGGCAGGAATGGGGGCTGGAGTGGCACCTTTGGCACTGATCGTTCCTGTCCCAGCGATCGTTCCTGTCCGCAGCAGAACTATTCCCCCCCCAGGGGCACCACTACTGGCTAATCCAGCGCCAGGAGTTCCAGTCCCGTTGTTTGTGGTGCCAGCCCCGCCACCCCCACCCAAAATCAACCGACGGGCAGATGCTACTGAGAAAGGGGCACCTCCTGCGCCCCCGTAGGGCAAGACGCTATTCCAAGTTCTGCCACCTCTACCACCTGAACCGCCATTGCTACCGCCACCGCCGCCAGCGTTTTCATCGTTAGCGCTGGGTCTCCCGTCTGTACCGCCGCCGCCAGCGTTTCCGGGGGCACCACGACCATAGCTTCCATTGGGATAGCCTTCTTGCGTGTTAGTGACTAAGGCATTCGTAGTGGGGTTAAATAGGTATCTGGGTGTCCCGGCGACTCCCTCCCCCTTAGAGGCGTTGTTGTTGATAGTAGAAAGGGAAACAACATCTGTGTTTGCGCCAGCGCCTCCTCCCAACTGACGACCGCCGCCGCCTCGAAAGCCTTGCCCATCTACATTAATTTGGCCTGCACCTGTAAAGGTCGTGCTACCCACCACATCGATCGCTACCACACCGCCCGTTGATCCATTCCAGGGAGTTGCTGCGATCGTGCCACTCACGGTCAGGTTTGCATACTGTGGCACTCGAACTACCTGAAATCGCTTTTGCCCCTGGCTACTTCCACCCGTATTATCAGCATTCACATAGCTATTTACTAGAGAAGAACTGAGGATAATTGTGCCGCCGCTAGTTGCAACAGTGTTAGTTGCCACAACGTACTCAAAGTTTCCGGCAGTGAAGTTGGTCGCCGTGTTGCCATTGACAGTGCCATCTGTTGGAAAGTTTGGCAGCCCTGTCGAGCCATTGTTGCTAGAGTCACCATCCCCATAGGCACCCGTATTGGTACTATTAATCTCTGCACCTTGCATTTGGATGACTAGTAGCAAGTCACCTGGCTGAATCGGGCTGCTAAATCCTGATGATGTTCCTACGGTAATGCTATTGGTTCCAGCACTCGCAGTGACTCCAGCCGCACCAGGATAGTAAGTGTTGGCTACACTCGACCCCACAGTTGGACTCCCATCTTTACCGGGAACTGCGCAGATAGTGCCACCGCCCCCTATTTTGTCCGCCCTTGCGGGGGAGGTAAAGAACCAGAGATTTTGTGATACGAGCAAAACGGTAGCCGCATAGAGGGGACTAATGCTACGCAGTGATCGCGCCCAGAACGGCGATCGTTCAACATAAGGAGAGATTAAATTACGCTTCATGGGGTGGCACCTTGGACACTGGGGGGACTAACCGGAGCAGTTGAAAGGGTAGCTTCTGGTTTGGGCTGGTTGGCTGGAGTCGGTTTCTGTAAGCCAAAGCCGCTAAATAGTTCGTTGAGTTTGATGGTTAGCCCCAGGTAAGGGCCGCCTGTCGATCGACTGCCATCAAAGTCGCGATCGTTAACTCGACCAAAGCTATATCCTGCTGCCAGTCTAAGATTGGGTGTGAGATAGTAGCCTGCCTCTAGCAAAAAGCCTGTTTCACTAAATCCAGCACTGGGCTGAGTAATCCAACGGGCTTCTCCAACAAGATCCCAGCTATAACCCAAACGATAAGTGGCTCTGAGTTGGGCGAGAGAAACCGTGCTAGTGCCTACCAGATCGCTGGCAAAGAGCTACGACGCATGGCGTACTTCCCGTAGAATTCCCAGCGCCAATTAGGCGCATACAGACCTTCTAAAGCGATCGTGTGATCTTCGGAACCAGTGCCACTCCCAAATAAAATTGTGTCAGGAATCGTCGAGGGGTTTTTGCGGTACTCGTAGCGAAACAGAGCATTGAACTTGTCGTCATTGGGATTGCGGTAAGCTAGCCCTACTTTCAGGTTTGCGGTATTTCCTAATCCAATCAGCGTTTGGTTCGCGGCGTTGGCTTGCTGGTAGCGGACTAGTGCTGTAAGTGAGGGAGAAATCTTTCCGGTTGCCGCCGCCGAAATCACTGTATTGCTGCCGCCTGAAGAAGTCCGACGCTCATAGCGGGCACTCGCCTGAAAGTCTTTGCTGCCCGTATATTCCAGCCCTACGCTGTAGTTACTTCCTCCCTGCAAGCCGATCGCCGAAGCACTCTGACCGACCGCAAAGGGTTGAGCAAACTGTGTCCCAACTCCAGTAGTACCAAAGAAGCCACCAAACAGATGTTCATAGGCCAGATTCATTCTCAAACCAGGGGCGATCGTCAGTCCTTGATTGATTCCGATCGCGCCTTGGGTTGTCCAGCTACTTGCTCCACCAATAATGCCATATCGAGCCGATAGGGTCGTGTCTGAGCCAAACTTATACTCACCGCGAATCCCCAAGTTGGTAATTGATTGTCCAGCGAGTTGTCCCCTGGTATAGAACTGTTGACTCAAGCCCAAATTAACCCCTGGCATGAGCGCCCAATCTAAGCCAACGGCAGTGCGATCGGAGTAGACTGCATCGGTATTAGCAGACAGTGTAGTTTCGTTGAGCGCCTGGAAAGTCAGGTTCTTTGCCAGAGGCATTGTAAAGCGTGATCGCAGCTGATCTGAGGAGCCACTCGATTCGGGAGCAAGGCGATCGTCTCGCTGGCGATGGAGTAGATCAACATTCAGATCGGCACTTCCAAAACGTTGTTGAACTCCGACAGCGATCGTGGTTAGTGAATTGTCAACCTGTGTTCCTGGAATCGCTTCTGTCCTGGGAGCAAACAGATCTTGAAAGGTATCAATCTGTCGCGGTGCAACGCCTACATTGTCTTCGCGATCGTACTGCACTCGTAACTTCGTAGTTGGCGAAACACTGCCCGTGACTTCCGCTCCGTAGCGGGTTTGACCCGGAACAAAGCTCACTGTTGCATCGTTGGCAAAGCCAGTATCTGTTTTGCGGTAGTAGGCCCGCGCATCAATGCTATTAGTAATTTTGGCGTTGGCTTCGATGCGGTAAGCTGAACCACTCACTAGACCAAGAACATCCGATCGATTGCTAGAGTGAGCATATTCTGCAATCACACTGCCGTTGGCAAACGAGAATAGTGCATCGGTGCCATATAGTTCAAAATCACGAACGCCTTGATTTTCTCTCAGATAAGTTGCGCCAATCCAGCTTTCTTGTCCGGGTGTGTTTGAGAAGTGATAGCGAGCGCGACCTGCATAGATATTGCTCTTGTCGCCCTGCTGATTTTCGTACTGGTAGGTTGTAACAATCCGACGAACAAGAACCTGCCCCGCTTGATCAACATCCGTTCTCAAAATTGGTTGTTTGAATAACAGCGTGCCGCGATCGTAATCAATGTCGTAGTCTGTCCCCCGTACCAGTGGCTTGCGTTCTAGTACAGTGCCCGGACGGTTCAACTCTTCGACTTCTAGAAAGACATTTTCACTGCCGCCAATCACCAACCGTCGAGATAAGAAGTAGAAGCCACTTGTCCCATCAGGCGCGATCGTATCTCGCTGAAAGCCTTGCACATTGTTGCCGTAGAAAGCACTGAGTTGTAGCTTGCCAATGTTGTAGTTGCCCTTAAAGCCATGAAGCTGACGGCTAGTTGCGCTAAACTGCTGTGATCGAGTTGCAAACTCCTCGGTGTTGTAGTCGCCCCACATAAAGGAATCAATGCCGTTTGAGGTGGGGGAAGTGCGTTCAATTTTGAAGTACACACTGTCTGTTGAGGGAGTCAGAATATCAACCTTTGAGCTATCACCATAGACGGGATAGTTCTGATCACAGAACTGCTGGTCTCGAAATAATCTGGACGTTCCATCACAGGTTTCATTAAGGGCACGATCGCTGTTGTATGCACCAGTAACTAACCAGTCTCCTACTCGTCCCGTCGCAAACACTGCCCCGCTCGTCGATAAGCCATAACGATTGTCTCCATCGGGCGGCAAAAAGTCTCGAAAGCCGCGATAAAAATCAGTGCCCCGTCTGCCCAACCGTAAGTTAATTGAACCTGTGACGATCGACGATCTCAAATCAGTTTCAAACTGCACTTGAGTAAAGGCTTCTAAGTCCTCTAGTTTTGCTTGAATTCGTACCGTTTGGGCTTGAATACTCGATCGCAGGGTGGCTCTAAACTCTCCTTGAATGGCTTTGACTTGATAGCCGGGTTGATCAGGACTGACATCAGGTTCGACAAATTCGCCTGCGGTGGGTTTGAGGGTCACGATCGCGTCTCGATTCGAGCGGTTGCCTTGTGCGTCGAGCAGTTGTCCCAAAAGGGTGATGGTTGATCGTCCGTCTGCGGGTACGCGAGTTTCTGCGGTCTTCAGAGTTAGTTGCTTTGCAGTTCCTCGCACTTGTACTTGTATGGATGCAGTTTGTTCAACCTGACTATTGGCAAATAATTGAACTGCGATGGTATTGTTGCCATCCTGCAACGGAACACCATACCAGGTTTGAGTGATTTGTTTAGTCGCTTTGTCGGTTTCGGTGCGTCCGATGAGCGAAGAACTCACGACATTACCGTTAACTCTAAGTTCAACTTTCTGATCGCTTGGAAACTTGAGAATGACTGATGTGGCTGGTACATCTACGATCGCATTGGGCAGTGGTGAAACAATGCTAATTCCTGAAACAGTTGTCTGAGTGGGAGCCGCAGGAACGGGAGTAGACTGAGCAATCAAAGACTGCGTTGGAATGATTCCAGTCGAAGGTTGTGCAGAGGCTTTAATGCTCAGCTGAGTAGACAACAAGGCTGTTTCTACAGGAGTTGCAATGGCACGATGACATAAAGTTGCCAACAGTACCAGGCTGATCGTTTCAGCCGTAATGCCCAGCGTTTTCAAACAAGCAGTGAAATATTTGTGATTACGATTCATGGTTTGCCTGCCTCCGAAGCTGCGGGCGTGACGGCGAAATTCATGCGGACTAGACCACTCGGTTCGAGACGCACCAGACGCGATTGGCTGTTGCGCTCTTTGAAGTAAAGATTGGGAGCAAAGGTGTAGCCAGGAACGCTGCTCAGATCCAAAACACCTGTGCGATGTCCAGCTAGAACGTTGGCGACAGAAAACAGTCCATTGACATCGGTTGTGATTCGAGTACCGTCATCCAAAAAGACGACTGCGTTGGGAATTCCAGGTTCACCAGGTTGCTGTTCGCCGTCAAAGTTTTTGTCTTCAAAGACTCGTCCGATGATGGTTCCGCAATCTGAGACAATGCCAGGACGAATCCGAATTCGATACTTGGAGGGGCCATCTCTGAGAATCGCGTTGGTGTCGGATCGACGAACGCTAACACTTGCGATATTTTCACCTGATCCACGAACAGAGTCGGGACTGAGTTGAACTGCATAAGCAACATTCAAAACTCCATCTGGAGAAATGCTGCCGTCAAACTTAAAGGTGATATTTGAGCCATTGTGCGTTGCAGTAACCGGAACAACGATGCCACCAATCTCACCGCGAACACTTCTGGGTAAGAAAGAGAACCCGATCGGTAACACATCGGTAATCTCCATTTGATTTGCGGCTACTGTATTTAAGTTCCGCACGCTCAATCGATAGATCACGGTATCTCCAGGTTCGGCGGCGGCGCGATCGGCAGTCTTGATAATCTGAACGGGCTGCGCGACTCCCACACAAATCGGCTGATCCAATAGACTCACAGCAGACAAAACTAGCACCGTCCCGGCTGCATCATTAACTGGAACGGTCGTCGAAAAAGAAGCTGGATCGCCGTCCAAACTGATGCCTCGACCATCTAGAGCAGTCGCCGTATAAGACACTGTGTTCGCAATGTCATCTTGTGCAGTAATCACCACTCGAATTTGGCGTTGGCTATAGCGTCTCGACCCAGCAGGCGGATTGACAATTAGAATGTATCGTTTCCCGACTTCTAGTTGACCTGTGCTGCGATTGAGAAAGAAGTTAAAGCCGCCTTTTGGCTCATCATTCGCTAGAAAGAAAGGATTACTGTTTTGAACATTGGGTTGTAAGCCTGTAAAGCTAGTTCCTGCTCCTGTTCTGGGGATCGAAACAAGCGCGATCGGGGTATCATCTGCACTCGCGTCATATAGCCCCACACTAAACCCTGCATAGTCTGGTAAGACTTCTCCACCACAGCCACGAATGCGCCCAAAGGGATCAACTAGCTCTTGTTTGAGTTGATTAGTAATGCCTTCAACCGTGTTTTTAGCAGCATCCTGAAACGAATAGGAAGCTGTGTTGAGGATGGTTGTTTTTGCGTCAGCGATCGACTGAAACAGCAGACTGGCTAAAAGAAACGCCGCCAGTGGACGACATCGTTTGGGGTGAAAAAACATGGGAAGCCAAACCGGGTATAAAACAGATGCGATGATTAGCTAACACAATGACCAGAAGGACTGTTGATGCTTGTTTTCTGGTAGAAAGAATTGATTGAGAACGCTTATTTTCTTATTGAGCATTGGACGATCGCGCTACAACCAAAAATCGTCCAACACTCAATTCTTAGCCCAGCTACTAGCGAACTTTGACTTGATAAGCAGCCGCCACGCTTGCATTGGGAGAGAGATCTTGAGCGATCGACCAGCGCACGTGAGTGTAAGCCGTAGCTGGAGCAGGACGCTCTTCGACCTTGCCGCCGGGCAGCGTCACTTTGACCATTGGACGCACCACAAAAGTCTTGCCTTGATCAATGCTGTAGGTGGCTGTAATCCCTTGAGCAACCGTCGCTGTGCTTAGTTCATAAACGGTTCCTTTGGGTACTGGCTGTGTAATCACAAAGTTCTTAGCTTCGCGAGTCCCTTCATTTTCGCCTGTCACCGTAAAGCGAAACACATCCCCTGACTTGGCTTTGACTTTACCATCGACAGGTCGCCAGCTTGTCATTTCTTTGCCCTGAGCATCTTTTTTGACAACCTTCTGATCCGCCACCAGATTCAAATTGACCTTGGGTTGACGGAGTACGTTTTGAGCGATCGTCGAACCTGCGTTAAAGATCTGAGCGATCGCAGGCGAACCATTAATCGGCAATACCGAAACTACTAGCGCCGCACTTGCACTAAATAACCAATACTTCTTCATGACCAATCCTGTTGTAAACACTCGCTTGAACAATGAAATGGGGGAAGGGATTACCTCTCAGATGTTTGAGAAGAACAATCCCCCCAGACTTACTTGATCTTTCGCTGGAAGATAAATGTCCCTGCCGCAGCACCCGGAGGAACACTTAAAACTGTGTCGCGGTACTCTTGAATGTCTGCCGGAGTGCCACTCGTCGTGACCGCGATCGTTCCATTCACATCGGCTGCGGAACCGACCCCACCCGTTGTTGGAAAGGCTGGATCGATCGTGATGCCAAACCAATTGCTCGTATTGTTGGCGGTCGGTACTCCACTTTCAACAATCACCAGGTTGTTTGCAGGCAGAGTGACGTTATTGGTGCCCCCGCTGGTTGAGATGTTTCTGTAAGTAATGCGGTATTCAATGATTCTGCCGGGAGTGGCTGCTGCGCTCAGATCTGATTGCACAGTGGTGAAGCTTCCTGCTGCCCCCGATACAGCAGCACCGTTGGACTCTAGAATTCGAGCTTCTTTGACCAGGCTTACATAGTTGGTGTAGAGACGATCGATGGTAATGTTGCTCGGATCATTCACCGGACTACCATCATTATTCGTATCCACAAAAGCAGTGATGGGAACTGGGAACCCAGTCAGTTGGGGAGCCGCTGGTAGGTCAACAATCATCTGGTAAGAAGCCGTCCCTCCTCCTAAAACAGTGATTCTCACGGGAATCGTCGCACTCGTACCGCCCGTGCCCGATTCAAAGATGAAACCGCCTGCTGAGGTGTAGTTGTAGGTTGCGCTGGTGCCTGTTGCTAGATCAGTAATCGTCACCTTGGTGTTATCAGGCAGGGCTGTCGTTGTTGCAGGCGGAGTTGGCAATAATGAAATCGCTTGAGAACTGCCGCTTGTGTTTTGCACCGTGTTGTTGAAGGTGAATGGATCGGCATCGATCGACTGGTTGGGCGGCGTGTTAGGAGGAATAACGATCGACTTATTGGTAAAGTCATCATTGGTATCTGTTGGCCCAATCGCAGCAGGTTGACCACTTGGGCCATTTAGGGGAGTCGCGGCGATCGTAAACACAGTGTCTTCACCGCCCAAAAGTTTGGTGCCTGCGTTGGTTCCTGTATCAGGGCCCTGGTTGGTGTTGCCTGTGTTGGACGGATCGCTACCTGCACCCGGATCAGTTCCATCCGCAGTTGGATTAGCGACCCCATCTGTAATGCCGCCATCGTTTGCGCCTGCGCCTCCCGAAGTCGAATCGGGATTGTTTCCGACTAACCCGTTGTTGGTCGTCTGGTCACCTGACTCGTCGTAAACAATCTGGGTAGCCGTTCCAGGGGCGATGGTTCCCGGTTGAGATTGCCCAAAGACCTGTGCAATGTTAGCCACCTGACCGCCTGTGAAGCCTGCGATCGGTGTCATTGTGAAGGTAAAGCCAGAAATCGTATTGCCTACACCAGTCGTCCCTTTTGAAAGCGGTGTGGTGGTTGTGTCGTAGATGAAGCCGATCCGAGTAATGGCGGCTCCTGCGGTTGGGCGAGTTGTACTCCATCTTGCACTCAAGGCGCTTGTCGTCAGCGGATCTTGGGTGTAAACGGGAGTCCAGCTTGGCGGAGTGGTAATGGAGGCCGTTGTACCTAGTTGTAACCCCGTCGGAATCGCATCAGAGACGAGAACGTAAGGAGTCGCGGTGCTGTTGTTGACGTTGAGTAGCGTGCCATAAAGGTCAGAAGCAACCAGTCCAGTAGGGAGCGGCGTTGGGTTATCAATCTTCAGAGATAGTCGATAGGTCAGCGTGTCATCTGTGAGGTTGTTGGGTGTGCTGTTGTTGCTGTAGCCCCCGATCGCTTTGAGAACGGCCGCAAACGCCTGTAATCTGGCTGCCACAGTAATTGTGCCACTGGTTGCCATTGCTTCTCGCGTTCCATTTGTAGGAGGCGTTGCATTGGTTTCGCCCCCCACTCCATTCGCGTTATCAACCGTGAAGATGTCTGCTGCGCTGATGTTGCCTGTGCGATCGGTGTTCTGTCCATTAACAGGAGTTGTGTTACCCAATGACACAGTTAATAAGCTGCCTGCGGTTGCGGAGGCGAGTACCTGAATGGGAACGCGAATGGTGACGGTTCCGGTGGTGCCTGTACCAGGGTTGGCTGGAATCGTTGGATTTGCCAACAAGTTAGCGGTCGAATCTCCTGCATTCGGCACATTGACCGGAGTTCCTAGCGGGGTGCCGTTGACAGCAATAATTTGAATCTGTCCGTTTTGAGCAAAGGCTGTGGTGTTAGAGAGCGTGGCGGTGCCAGGAATAGAGAATTGAGTCGGGTCGTTACCTGTGTTGGTGACCACGAAATCAACAAATAGCGTATCGCCTGCGTTGGGATTAGGAACACTGGGGGTTTGAGCCGTTAGTGTAATGCCAGCAATTTCTGAAACCTCGATCGTCACTTCGTTAGAAGTCGTATTGTAGGTTGTCGTTCCGTCTGAAAATGTCCCAGTTGCGGTGTTTCTGATGGCAGTTCCGGCGGCTGTGCTTTGCGCCAGAGTGGGAAAAACGAATTGAAAAGTGCTTCCGATCGCCAGAGTTGCTGCTAGGAGATGTCGAAATCGAGAAGGCGGACAGGTGTTCATTTCGGGTAGCTTTGGGTAGTAACAAGCAAACAAGAGAGACGCTGCTGCTGAATGAATAGCAACAGGTTTTGTAGATTCAACCTGTGAGAGTTGAGGTTCAGATTCTAATAGGCGTTAGAAGCGGAATTTTGCTCAAAAAATGATTCCTCAAATCCACAGGTGGTGTGAAAATACTGATTGAGAGAATCTTGTCTTTTGGGATTAAGATTATGCTTCCCTAATCCTTTGAGAGTCAAACATCAGGTTATAAACTCTCTAATTTTCTGCTGCATTTATGTAGGGGCAATATTCTACACTAAGGCTTAGTAACCAACAGTAACTATTAATGAAGATAACTATTCTCAGCCCGTATCTCTTGAGATAAGTAACCAAGAAAACAAAGCTAAAAACCTCAAGTCTCTAGGCTCTCTAACTCAATAAAGTAAGCTAGAAATACAAGTTATCTACTTGATAGCGAGGCTACTTAAGCAAACGGCTTCTCAGGAAAGATAAGGGCGGCAAAAGCTTCAGCGTGTTGACTAATTGGTTTGAAAGCTTCACCAGAATAGAGGGTTGCGATCGCACCACAAGTCAACATCAAGGGCAACAACTGAGAGCAATTTTGATCGACCAATTTGTACGAATCCTGTCAAGCGAGCTTTAGCCGCGATCGTTAAGCTTGCACACTTTTACAATCAGGCTTGTTCTTGTAAGGTAAGCAAAGATTGTGACAGTCTTGTGAAAACCAGGCAGATCGGTAAAAGATTTAAGGCGTGCCGAACAATCGCTCAGACCGTTCAAACAGTTCACCAGACGTACAAACACAATGATGGCGCACAATGATGGCGGTTGAATAAATCTAAGTTTTAACCTTTTGAATCTAACGCCGATAAATTAGACTAGCGCTGGTGAAGACTTGTCCCCAAAAAATTAAAGAACTCGTTGGCACTGCCCACGGTTGTTAAGTGAATAGATTTAAGTGAACGTCAGTTCGATGAGAGTGACTCGCTTCGTTTCACTCGGCTTCAGCCCCCTAAATCCCCCACAAGTGAGGGACTTTGAACGAGAAATATTGTCTCAAAGTCCCCCAAAATTGGGGGGTTGGGGGGCAGAAGTGCTGAATAACGAAGCGAGAAAACTCCATCGAATTCACGTTAAGTGATTACATTCGACCAGCGTTCCCTGTAGATTTCATCCAAAAAAACTGCCAATAAAAAAGGGCACGACTCGATCGCGCCCCATCTCTAAAATTTCGTTCAGTTGGTTAGCTTTCAACCCCAGCGGTTTCTGCGACCGGGGCGGGATAAACGCTGACTTTTTTGCGACCCTTCGCATAAGGCTCAAACGTGACGATGCCGCCAATCAGAGAGAAAAGCGTGTCATCGCTGCCGCGTCCTACATTGTTGCCGGGGTGAATCTTGGTGCCGCGCTGACGAACCAGAATGTTTCCAGCTTTGACGACTTGCCCACCGTAGCGTTTGACCCCAAGGCGTTGAGCGTTAGAGTCGCGTCCGTTGCGTGTACTGCCTGTCCCTTTCTTGTGAGCCATGATTCCCTCAAAATTTTACTTAGGTTTTCAGTCTAGCTTTTAGCTCTCACTAACCGCTTCGGGGTCTTGTGCAGCTTCTCTCGAAGCGATGACAGCACCATTGATGCTAATCGAGTCGATCATCACACGAGTCAGTTCTTGACGGTGACCTTGCTTTTTGCGAGTTTTCTTTTTGGGCTGCATCTTGTAGACGATGATTTTGCGTCCCCGAAAGTGTCTCAGCACCGTCGCTTGAATCGTCACGCCCTCGACCAGGGGTTGACCCACGCTGATCTCGCCTTCGTTTCTGACAAAGAGAACTTGGTCGATCGTAATCTGTGCATTTTCTTCGGTGGCAAGGCGATCGACATCATAGAACCGACCGGGTTCCACGCGCATCTGTTTGCCGCCTGCTTCAATAATTGCGTAAGCCATGAGTCTTGTCCTAAAAAGTTGCCGTACAGGTAGCCTGAAAGTTTTGGGTTAAGCCGTCACTTTCTTACAGGCTTTTGATTGCCCGACCTGATCCGAGCAGGAATGAACAGCCAGTCTACCATTTTGCCGAATTTAATGGAATTCTGTCAACTAGAGTTAAAAAATTCTATAAAGAATGACGAGATACACTAGTAGGTGAAGCCACTTAATGAAGCCACTGCGCCAAAAGGTCTATGTCGAAGCAGCCAGAGGTTGTGAAACAGAGCGATTTACTCAATCAGTTTGTGCTCGATCGCCGATCGCTACAAGAACTCGGACAGATTGAAGTGCTGTGGATGTATCCCAAAGTGCATCGAGTGTTGGGGTTCATTTGTAAGTCGGGCTTATTGGGACGCAAAAAGACGGCGTTTAATCTGGATCAATTGGATACGATCGGCGCAAATGGCGTTTTGGTCAACTCACAACCTGTCGAGACGGATATCGAAAAAGTTCGGCAATTGGAGTCACTCGTCAACTGTGAAGTTTGGACGGATGCAGGCAATAAAGCAGGAAAAGTTGTTGATTATTTGTTTGATTTAGAAACAGGAGTAATCGAACATTACCTATTTATCTCAAGCAGCGTGACCGGAAGCATTTATAAACTGCCGCCCAACTATATTTTGAGCTTGGGTAATCGTCGAGTGTTGGTGTCAGAAGCAGCGGTACGATCGTTCGCTATCTACCAGGAAGGCCTTCAGGAAAAGCTTTACAAGGCGGCTGACTTCTTCAAAGAAGAAAAAACTCAAGTTACACAAGAATTCAAATCTCTCTTTCAGCAGGCTAAAGAACGGGCGCAAATCTTCAACGAACAACTCAAAGAAAAGGCCGAACTTTTAGCCGAACAAGCTAAAGAAACGGGGCAGGTTTTTGTTGAGCAGGTGAGAGAACGAACCCACGAAGTTGCCGAGATTTGGGACGATTGGGAAAATGAGCCGATCGCTCGTCCCGCTTCTGCTGAACCTGATCCTTTAGAAGATTGGGACGACGATGATTTCAGTGAGCCTGTTGAAAAGGCAGTTGAAGTTCAACCCAATACAGAAATCATCCAAAAATCTGCTGCCGAAGCCGAACCGTTTGATGGTTGGGACGATGACGACTTTGTAGAACCCACGATCGATGTTTCTGCAAAGCCGATCGCGGATCAAAAACTGATCGCCTCGTCAAATCAGCCTCCCGAAGATCCCGAAGATGACGATCCCTGGATTTAGACTATTTGCGTTTGAAGATTGAAGTCATGCGATCGCCCACCATTGCCAGCGCATTCTGCAAGCCAATTCCAGCCTTTTGACCCTTTGAGGGACGCACCGCCAACTCGATTTCGTCGTCCTTAAATTCCTTAAGCCGATAGCCATACTCCAGCATATTCTGGCTCTTCTTGAGAATGGGAAACAGCCGAAACGCGCCCTTCTGAAGTTCTTCCTCGTTGTCAAAAATGGCAGCGTGAATCTGGTTAGTGCGCTTGACGGCGATCGCACCCACGGGGAACCAATTTTTCTTGCCCTCAACCCGAATGTAGATCTCATACTCAGGCGTACCATCGTTTTTGAACTGATCGTATAGCTGTGAAGCTTCAGCCCGTTTTGCTGCACCTTTTGAAGGTTTTTTGGGCTGTGGCTTGGGTTTGCCAAATCCGGTAGGGTTTGCCATAGGATGAGTCCGAATATGAGTGGTTAGTAACAAAAGTTTACGGCATTTTTGAACCACTGCAATAGTCATGATCCCCGTTCTTTAGCCGCACGGTGTTAGAGAATGAGTTAAAGAACAAGAAAGCGCGACATTTGAGGCAAAAAAACGATGGAAACTGAGAACCCGATCTCTTCGAGTTACCCGCAAGGGGTCGCTCTGGAGCATCAAAACGTCCCTCAAGCACACCAGGGCTTACACAGCTTTCTGTACGGCTCTGACGACGAACACTCAACTACCAGCGCTCCCAATCTCGAAAGTCAGGGCGACGAAATTATGGCGATTGCGGATTGGTCAACTCAAGCAGCAAATTCCAAAATTGCGGGCGTGTATGCGGTGTTTGATGACGATCGCACCCTGCAATATGTCGGCTATTCCCGCAACGTTCAGCTTTCTCTCAATGCACATGTCACCCAGGTTGGTGAAAAAAATTGTGCCTTCCTGAGATTAAAAACCTTCAAATTTCCCAAGCGCGAGGAAATGGAGCAACTGCGAGACACCTGGATTGCTGAATCGGGCATCATTCCCCCTGGCAATCAAGAAAACGGCTGGGCTGCCACCGTGGGAGAAGCGGCCAAACTCGCTATGACCACTGCCGAACGAGACGCTTACGAAGAGAAAAAACTAAAACTTCGCAAAGCGATGGCAGACCAGAATCTTAATCAAGAAAAAGTCACGGAAACGGAAAGAGATCGCCGCCAAAAGTTAGAATCTGCTGTTCACAATGACGACTGGAGTGGAGTTATCCAACAATCTCAAAAAGGAGAAGTGTAAGCAATGATTCCGATTTCAACTCTGTTTATTGGTTTGAACGGATTGGTTGCCTTGGCGCTCTCCTACATCGTCGTCATGGAGCGAACCAGCACCAGAGTTTGGCATGGTGAATCTCAGAAAGATACAACCACTCAGCCCGATTATTTAGAGAATCCCGGTCAGTGGGCAGCGTTCGTTGAGCAGATGGCTCAGAAAACAGTCGTCACCAAGTCGATCGACGATGGACTGCTCCAACGAAAAGTTCGTGCCCATGCCAATTTCATAGAATATGTGCCGATCGCACTCCTCTTCCTCATCGCCCTGGAATTCATGAAAGCCGCACCCTGGCTGATCTGGATGCTTGGAGGAATTCTGACGATCGCGCGAATTGTTTACGCTTGGGGAGTCATTCAAACCTACGGCCCTTCACCCGGACGAGCGATCGGTTTTTTTGGAACCTGGTTTGTTTACGTTATCGGGAGTCTGGCTTGCCTCTACTATAGTTTTAGAGGGCTTTGGTTTTAGAAGGCTTTGGTTTTAGAGGACTTTAACGCTTTCTATCAGTGCCAGCCCCTTGATAAGCTGATTTTTGAATCATCATTTACCAGATTACATGCCCGCACTTGACACTCCTATTACAGCGTTTCCTTTGGCGGCGGTCGTTGGTCAAGAAGCCATCAAGCTGGCCTTGCTTTTGACGGCGATTGATCCCGGTTTAGGCGGTGTGGTGATCGCTGGACGCAGAGGCACAGCCAAATCGGTGATGGCACGGGCGATTCATGCACTGTTGCCGCCGATCGAGGTGGTCACAGATTCGATCAGCAATTGTGATCCGAATGCTCCGGGCGAATGGGACGATCGCACGCTGGAGCAGTTTGGAAATGTCGATCGTGCAGACTTGCCAACTCAAATAATTCGTGCGCCCTTTGTTCAGATTCCCCTCGGCACGACAGAAGATCGCTTGATTGGTTCTGTTGATGTCAGTCAGTCGATCCGACAAGGGCAAACCGTTTTTCAACCGGGACTACTAGCAGAAGCAAATCGCGGTGTTCTCTACATTGACGAAATTAATCTACTCGACGACCAAATCTCAAATCTATTACTCAGTGCATTAACCGATGGACGCAATCAAATCGAGCGCGAAGGCATCAGTTTTCAGCATCCTTGTAAGCCTCTACTGATTGCTACTTACAACCCCGAAGAAGGATCACTGAGAGAACATTTACTGGATCGGATCGCGATCGCCCTCTCCGCCGACATGGTTTTGGGACTGGACGATCGGGTTCAGGCGGTCGATCAAGCCACTCAATATGCAAACTCGCCTCAAGAATTTCTCAAAGAATACAGTGAAGACCTGGACTCTCTCAAAACGCAAATTATTCTGGCGAGAGAATGGTTAAAGGATGTCCGCATTTCCACTGACCAGATCAACTATTTGGTGAATGAGGCGATTCGAGGCGGCGTTCAAGGACATCGAGCCGAACTGTTTGCCCTGAGAGTGGCTAAGGCTCATGCTGCTCTGGACGGGCGAACTGAGGTGAATGCTGAAGATCTGCGTCGGGCGGTTGAATTGGTAATTGTGCCGCGATCGACGATCGTTCAGACTCCACCCGAAGAGAACCCACCTCCGCCTCCGCCCCCACCGCCCCAAAATCAGGACGAGCCGGAAGACGAAACCGATCAAGAGCAAGACGAGCCGGAAGACGAAAAAGAAGAAGACGAACAACAGGAACAAGAGCCACCCAACATTCCAGAAGAATTCATTTTTGATCCAGAAGGTGTCATTCTCGATCCAGAAGTCCTCTATTTTGCTCAAATGGCAACCCGCCAGGGCAAATCTGGAAGCCGATCGGTGATCTTCTCGGACGATCGCGGCCGCTACATTAAGCCGATGTTGCCCAAAGGCAAAGTGCGCCGAATTGCCGTCGATGCCACCTTACGATCGGCTGCTCCTTATCAAAAATCACGTCGTCAGCGATCGAGCGAACAGTCGCCATCCAGCCTTTCTCGCAAGCGGGTTTTTGTTGAAGAAAGCGACATTCGTCAAAAACGACTCGCCCGAAAAGCAGGCGCATTAATCGTTTTCGTCGTCGATGCTTCTGGCTCAATGGCGCTCAACCGAATGCAGTCCGCCAAAGGTGCCGTCTTGCGACTCTTAACTGAGGCTTACCAAAACCGCGATCAGGTTGCGCTGATTCCCTTTCGAGGCGAACAGGCTGAAGTGTTGTTGCCGCCCACGAGGTCGATCGAAGCCGCCAAACGTCGATTAGACAGAATGCCCTGTGGCGGAGGTTCCCCATTGGCGCATGGACTGACTCAAGCCGTTCGGGTGGGAGTCAATGCTCAACAATCAGGCGATATTGGTCAAGTCGTCATCGTCGCGATTACAGATGGTCGTGGCAATGTCTCGCTGGCTCGATCGCTCGGCGAAACCCTTCCTGAAGGCGAAAAACCCGACATCAAAGGCGAACTTTTGGAGATTGCCTCTCGAATTCGAGCGATCGGCTTTCAGCTACTCGTGATCGACACCGAGAACAAATTCATTTCCACTGGTTTTGCCAAAGAATTAGCGAAACAATCCGGCGGTAAGTATTATCATTTGCCCAAAGCCAACGATCAGGCGATCGCTTCCATGACCCGTAACGCGATCGCGGACATGAAAACGCGCTAACAAATCTTGAGTTCTCAATCCAGGCTCAAAATTGCCAACAGAAAACGCCGAACTGAAGGTAACTCAATCCGGCGTATCCGAGATGATGGGGGTAATCTTAGCAGCGAGTTAGGGGTCGGTTTGCAAGACTTGAGGTTGCAGCAGTCCAACCATCTGTTGAATGCCGCGATGAATGCGACGGGTCACTGTCATGGGGCTGACTCCAATTTGTTCGGCGACCTCCTTGCGAGAGAGGTCATGAAGAAAAACATATTCGATCGCTTGCCTCGTCTTATCTTCCAGTTGATTTAGGGCACGTTGCAATTGCTGACGATCTTCTTCTAAGTGCTGAAGAGCTTGATAACGAGAGTCAGGCAGCGTGTCGCCCAAGGTCATTGGAGAGTCCAACTGTTGGCAGATCGTAGCGTCGAGACTCAAAGGCAGACGGTTTCTTGCAGCCAGCTTGCTCTCGCGCCATTCATTTACGCCAACGCCCAACTCTAGTGCGATTTCTTCATCCGTCGGTTGACGACCATACGCTTCCGTCAGACTTTCGCGAACTCGTTGGCCTTCTTTGTTGAGTTGTTGCCAACGCCGGGGAATCTTAACAGTACCTGCACGATCGCGCAGAAAATGCAGCATCTCACCGCGAATGTAGGGCACCGCAAACGAACTAAACGCACATCCTTGGTGAGGGTTAAACCGCTCAATGGCGCGAATCAAACCGAGATAGCCAATTTGCTCAAGGTCTTCGTAGGGTTCGGCACACTGGTGGCTGACTCGATGAGCGATTTTTCTAACCAGACCTGCGTTGAGTTGCACCAACTGGTTACGGACACGGACAGACGGTTTTTGGTGGTACGAAACAAGGAGTTCCATGCCACGAGAACGAAGAGAAGATTGAGTAGCCATCATCTTTTGCAAGGTCATCTTTTCATATCAGCGTTGAGCCTATTTTCTATAGGTAGACCGATAGAAACCATCGTCGATCTACGGTAGTAATCAAAATTCTTCCTTAAGACAGTCGGCAAAAACACGTAAGGTTCTCTGGAACCGTGGGGGAGCATTCCTAACTTTTTCCGTCTGTGATTTGGATCATAGATTTTTCGTATATCTGGCAAATTGAGTCCCGTAATTCTACGGTTTTAGTCAGTAGAAGAAAGTCTGAAAGCTTCTTCCTGAAAGCCTTCTGCATTTTTGAGTTTGAGTCTTTACCTGCATTCTTTTTGAGGCGCGTCCTTCTCTTGAATGATTCCTGAAGTTGCTCTACGGACAGAGGGAAAACCGCGATCGTTTCCGTAATCTAGCAAGTGTGAACTTTTCAACATTTACGAAAAAGGAACGAGCAATGGCAACTCAAAATAAGAGCAAAGGTAACCACGACGATTCTCAAATGGAAGAAGAAATGGAGCCTAAAGCTGCTCAAAAAGAAGTTGACTCTGATGCAGGTGACGAAACTCCAGATCCGGATTCTCTCGTCGAAATTCTGCATAGTGACGTAACTGAAATTGAACCCAGCGACGCGATCGGTCAGATCGATCTGTGGGTTAATTTCCTCAAAGGTCACAAAGAAGAAAACATTAAAGAACTCTCCAGTAGCCTTAAGGAACTCAAAAAGCTCCTGAAGGGCAAAAAGTCTGAAGCGAGTGAAATTGCCGAAGTTCTCAGCCAACTGGGTGAGCAAACCAACGCGATTGGAGACGAAGCAGAACGCGGAGTCAAAGGCCCCCTGCACAAAGTCGGCAAGGCCTTGATTCAAGCGGCTGGCAAAATTGAGAAAATGGCCGAAAAAGCTGAATCGAAGTAAGAACTGACCTGATTTCTAAGATCTCAGGGTTAGACCTCTTGGGGGAGTTGATCAATCAATTCTCTTGAGGGGTCTACTTTTGTTTTGTTTCCGTGAATTTACGAGTGGTGCAGGATTGGAGTGCGATCGTGATGAATCAAATCCATCTGTCCGTAAGAGACGACCCATGACTCGCTACAATTGTGAAGGTTGTCTGAGGAAATTACGATCGCTATGGATACCGTAGAACTAAAGCGCAACGTCGAATTGCTCACTGATCGCCTGGGTAAAACTCAGGAGTATCTTTGACGTTCCTGCTTTGACCGCAAAAATTCAAGATCTAGAGCAAATCGCTTCTCAGCCCGAATTTTGGGACAATCAAGCGATCGCTCAAAAAACCCTGCAAGAACTTAACGATTACAAATCTCATCTTCAGCAATTTGACCAGTGGAAGACGCTTTTAGATGATGCTGAGGCGATTTTAGAACTGCTGTCTCTGGAGATGGACGACTCGCTGCTAGAAGAAGGGGAGGCAAAAACGGCTCAACTGCATCGAGAGCTTGACCAGTGGGAGCTACAGCAAATGTTGTCGGGCACTTACGACGCAAAAGGCGCACTGCTAACCATTAACGCCGGAGCGGGTGGAACGGATGCTCAAGATTGGGCAGAAATGCTGCTGAGAATGTATACGCGCTGGGCAGAAGCTCACGGCTACAAAGTGCATCTAATCGAAAGCTCAGAAGGGGAAGAAGCAGGCATTAAGTCAGCGACTTTGGAAATTGATGGGCGCTACGCTTACGGTTATCTCAAGTCAGAGAAGGGTACTCATCGCCTGGTGCGGATCTCACCATTTAACGCTAACGACAAGCGGCAGACGAGCTTTGCTGGGGTGGAGGTGATGCCGATGATCGATACGTCCGTGCAGTTAGACATTCCCGATAAGGATCTGGAGATCACGACCTCTCGTGCCGGGGGTAAAGGCGGACAAAACGTCAACAAAGTCGAGACGGCTGTGCGAATTACCCACTTGCCCACAGGTCTGGCAGTGCGTTGTACTGAGGAGCGATCGCAGCTACAAAACAAAGAAAAAGCGCTAGCCATTCTCAAAGCCAAACTGCTGATTGTGGCTCAAGAACAACGCGCCAAAGAGATCGCCGACATTCGAGGTGACATCGTAGAAGCAGCCTGGGGCAACCAGATTCGTAACTATGTGTTTCATCCCTATCAGTTGGTCAAAGATCTGCGAACTTCGGTAGAAACAACCGCAATTCAGAACGTGATGAACGGGGAGTTAGACTTTTTGATTGAGGCTTATCTACGCCAAGAAAATCAACTAGTTGAGGCTTGATTATTCAATAAAACTGCGATTTACAGAAGGCAGGAGAGCGACCATTTACACAGTCATAAAAACGGCAGTTTCTCTCCGCTTTACTAACTCACTAAACTCAGGAAAAAGAGGGTGTGGGTTAACATTATCAAGCAAATTGCATGACAGCTTCTTTGATTCAAGGCGATCGCAAATGCTCTAAAAATTAGTGCTAGCGAAATATTTCACCTTTTCTACAGACTTTAGATGGTTCTTTGCACATCAGTTTGTACATCAGAGAGATAGAGCGTCGTGTCACAGAATCTTCAGGGTTTAGAATTGAGCAAATTTAAGAAAAGCTTCAAAGTCATTGCTGTATGTCCCTTCTTAATTAAGGCATTGTGTAGATAGGGATAGCACCCCTTTTTTGTCATCACTATCGCAGACACTTCTTCCTGCCCAGATGCGGAATACACCAGGCACCGAAACCCAGAGTTTTTATCGAACTCTTCCGTGGAGTGTTTTTCACCAAATCGGGGGACTGCTAAAGCAAACCAATCAATCAGGGGCGATCGTACTCACTGAGTCCGTCTTGCCAGTTTTTAACCTGCGGGCAACTGAGCGGTTTGTTTTAGTGATTTCCCAGACTTTTTGTGCCCTGCTGCAAGGAGAAAGGATTGATTTAGAAGACGCTGCCGATCAAAACTCTCGCAATGAGGTAGAAACGCTGTGTCAGATGGGCTTGACGTTTGAGCCAGACACGATCGCCGCCTTTTTGACCCGTCTGGAGACTTTGCTGCCTGCTCCAATTTTGCAGCGAGTGCGATCGACCCGATCTTCAATCCAGCCCAACGACCCCGCCGTTCAGAGTGCCTTTACCTTGCAGCTTATCGAACTTTTGGTAATCCCGGCGACTCACACATCTTCCGCAGAAGTCGCCCTCAGACAGCAGGTTGAGCGAGAAAAACTGATCAACGAGGTGACGACGCTGATTCGGCAAAGTCTAGAATTGCCTGTGGTATTAGAGACTGCCGTTCAACAGGTGCGCCAATTTCTTAAGGCTGATCGCCTGATTATCTATCAGTTCAATATCCCTGCACCGTCCTGTCTATTGGAGTTTGAGTCAGATCAGCCCAGCCTTTGGGCAGAGGTTGCCAATCTGGATAGAATTACTTACGAAGCCAGAAAAAATGATTCCATTCCCTCGATTCTGCATCAGATGGAAGACTCGCACAGCGTTAGACCGCGAGAAGTGGATGGAGAAATCACTTGGGCAGACGATCGTCCCCTGTCCTTCGCTCATCTAGAACAGGTGGAAGCAGAATTAGTCACGCCGATCGTGGTTCGAGATGAAGTCTGGGGACTCTTGATCGCCCATCAGTGTGGTGCGCCGCGTCACTGGCAAGATAGCGAAAAAGCCTTTTTGCAACGAATTGCAGAACATTTGGCGATCGCCATCTATCAGGCAAAACTCTACACTCAAGTCACTCAGCAAAAAGCCACGCTAGAACAGCAAGTCGTCGATCGTACTCAAGAACTGCGGGATACTTTGGTCGCCGCCCAATCGGCCAGTCGAGCAAAAACAGAATTTTTGGCAACCATGAGCCATGAGCTACGCAGTCCCTTAACGACAATCATTGGCATGGCTTCAACGCTATTGCGCTATCAGTTGCATACTCACAAAAAAGGGGCACTCACCCTCCAAAAGCAGCAAGAATATTTACAGACCATTCAGGGACGCGGAGAACACCTGCTGGCCTTAATTAACGACATTTTAGACCTCTCTCAAGTGGAGACAGGCAAAACGATTTTGGAGGTGAGCGAGTTTTCGCTGTTTGAGTTGGCGCAACAGACCCTCAATTTGCTGAAAGAAAAAGCCGATCGCAGCCACATTCAATTAACTCTGGATTGGCGAGTGGAGGCGATCGCCGAAACCGCCCTCTTTAAAGCAGACTGTCATCGCGTCAAGCAAATCTTGGTCAACCTGCTCAGTAATGCCATCAAGTTTACGCTAGCGGGCGGACTGGTGACACTGAGGATCTGGCTCAACGACGACACCGCAGTTTTGCAAGTCGAAGACACGGGAATTGGCATTCCTGACCACCAAGTTCCGTTGTTGTTTCAAAAATTTCAGCAGCTAGATGCTTCCTATCACCGCAAGTATGAAGGAACGGGATTGGGGTTAGCCCTGACCAAACAACTGGTCGAACTGCATGGGGGCAAAATTGAAGTGACTTCAGCCGTCGGCGTTGGGTCAAAATTTACGGTATATCTCCCCACTCAAAGCTTGTCTGCCCTCGATCGCGCCAAACAAAAACGTCTAGCGGCAGCTCTGCATCCTCGAATTCTCTTGATCGAAAGTCACGAAGAAACCGCTACCTTGATCTGTGACTTGCTGACCGCCGCAGATTATCAGGTCGTGTGGACGATCGAGGGCACCACGGCTCTGCGTCAGATCGAAATGCTGCAACCGATCGCCGTAATTGTCGATTCTCAGCTATTGGGAATGGATGGCTGTAAGGTGATCCGCCATCTGAGACAAGACCCAAACACTCACAACTTCAGAGTTTTGGCGCTGATCACAGAAGCCGATGCTCACGAGCCGATTCAATGTCTCGAAGCCGGAGCCAATGACTATCTGGTTAAACCGATTAGCCAACCGGAGCATTTGATTGATAAGGTGACAGCATTGGTGATGGAAAGGTCAGAAAGGGAACTCTGAGAAGGGGCGTTTTGGGGTTTAACTGTTTTGGGGTCTAACGATTGAGTGTGCAGTGGGTCTACCGTTTGCACTCCGTGAGAAAGACTTTAAATTCAACCTGAACTCAATGAGATCTTTCACGTTTAGATCCAGGAAGATCCCCTACATTTGAGGGTTCTTGAACTGACCACCGTAAAATGTTTGCAGAAGATACTTGTAAACAACCCGGCTGACCCGTTCGATCTTTGAACGGAGGAACAGAAGCCTGGATCAGTCCTTCGCTTCCGCCTTCTCTACTCCATTTTTAACTTTTGGCGGTAACATTCTGTTCATGGAAAAACCTTTCACTGTTACGTTCTCCAACCAAGTCGCAGCCGTTATTCATGTCAATTTCTTTGGTCAGCTATCGGCATCTTTGCGATCGCTGGGGTTTGCTCGTCGTTCTCGTCCTGTGTTGGTGGTGATTGGTGGAGCAAGTAAGCTGAGTCAAGCTGACTACTCTCAGGTGCAGCGCTTGTTTTGGGATGTACTGGCTCCGATCGCTCAAAAGTGGCAAGCCTGTGTGGTGGATGGGGGCACAGATGCTGGAGTGATGCGGCTGATGGGGGAAGCGAGAACGGCGATCGCGGGGTCTTTTCCGCTGATCGGGGTGGCCCCAGAAGAACTGGCCACTCTACCCAAACAGACTCCCACCTCTGAGGAAGCCACCCCTTTAGAGCCGTCTCATACTCACTTTCTGCTGGTGCCCGGTTCGCAGTGGGGCGACGAGTCGTTGTGGATTGCAAAGGTTGCTAGTGAGTTAGCGGGCGGTGCGCCTTCGGTGACGGTTTTGATCAATGGGGGAGAAGTGACCTGGAAGGATGCGCTACAAAACGTAGAGGCGGGTCGGTTGGTAATCGTTGTCGCTGGGAGTGGACGCACCGCAGATCAGTTGGCAGCCGGACTGCGCGGAGAACCCACAGACGATCGGGCCCACGCTTTGATCGAGTCGGGTCTGGTACAAGCCGTCAATCTGAGCGAGGGGACAGACGCGCTAGCCAGCATTTTAGATGAGATTTTTGCAGGGGAAGTGGGGTAGATCGAGAAATTTCTCTAGCGCTCACCCTTGGATCAAATAGAAAATTAAAAGTGAAAAATTAAAAATGATCCGGTTTGTCCGGTTTAATGAAAAAAAGTCACCGTCACAGGGGCAGGAGTATCTATGTCTGAGGGCGATCGCGAAATTCCTCTTTCGGTAGGAGGCTCGACTTCTCCAGGAACCTCAAATCGGAAACAGAAGTTTAACTATAACGATCATCTAAAGCAGGAATTTGGCAAACTCATTGACCTGGTGGAGTTGCCCCCGTTGCAAAAAGAGTTTTTGCGATCGCGCTGGCTCGATCAGGTTCTCTGGATGGAAGGTCGGGCCGCAAGCGCGCGCAATTGGCACCGTCGGCTACGGCTGATCACCATTATCGGCGGCGTGATTATTCCTGCGTTTGTCAGTTTGAGCAGTTTTAATCTGGATGCGCTGCAACAGGTGACGCAACCGACTCAAACGCCAGTCAACACCAATAATCATTACCGCGTCTTCTTTGGGGTGTCGGCGTTTGTCCTCAGTCAGGTGGTGGCGATCAGTGCGGCATCTGAGCAGTTTTTTAATAATGGCGATCGCTGGCGGCACTATCGGCGATCAGTAGAATCGCTTAAAACTCAAGGCTGGCAGTTTTTTCAGCTAACGGGCCCCTACGCGACTTACAGCAAAACGGGTTCCCATAAGGATGCCTTTACTTTATTTGCGGGTCAGGTCGAAGAAATTTTGCAGCGCGATGTAGAAGTCTACTCGACTCAAGTGGTGCAAGAGAAAAAGAAGGATGACGACAAAGACCAATCAGAAAATAACGAGTCATCAGAATGAATCTACTCGACCAGATAACGAACGGTTATTAACCCCTTTGCATCAGTTGGAGCCATTGCAGCCAGACCCTCAAGACTCAAAGGGCAAGAAAACACTAACCATTAAGCGGGATTCTATTTCTTAACAAGCTCTGTACCTCGCGCCTCACACTCTAAAACTTGATAGCTTAAAACAACGTGAATTCGACAAAGGTTTTCCGCTTCGTTACTCAACGCTTCTGCCCCCCAACCCCCCAATTCTGGGGGACTTTCGGGCAAGATTTCTCGTTCAAAGTCCCCCAGAATTGGGGGATTTAGGGGGCTGCCTGGATCTATAACCGCAGCGAAAGATTCCATCGAATTCACGTTAAAAAAACCGCAGCAGGAGTTTTGTTGTGATTGACAGGCTAGAACACATTCAACGCATCGTAGTGACAGCGGATCAGATGCGATCGATCGAATCTCGACTCTTCGCCGCCGGAATGCCCGTCGCTGCCCTCATGGAAAAAGTTGCAGGGCGCATTACCGATCGCATTGTTATGCTCTACCCTCGATCGACTCATTCACGGGTGGGCGTTTTGGTTGGGCCGGGACACAATGGCGGAGATGCGCTGGTTGTCGCTCGCGAATTGCACTTTAGAGGCTACCAGGTCGCAATTTGTTCTCCGATTTCTCACCTCAAAGACCTGACCGCCCATCACTACACCTATGTCAAAAGCCTGGGTGTGCCCTGCCATTCTGAGATTGAGCCGCTGCAAACTTCAGATCTGCTAATTGACGGCTTGTTTGGCTTTGGGCTAGAACGCTGCCTCACTGATCCGATCGCGCCCCTGATTGAGCAAGTGAATCGTTGGAAGCTCCCGATCGTCAGCATCGACCTCCCTTCTGGACTGCACACCGACACCGGAAAAACTTTGGGAACCGCCATTCGAGCTACTCACACGCTTTGTCTGGGACTGTGGAAACAAGGTCTACTGCAAGATTGGAGCTTAGAGCAGGTCGGTCAAGCAGAATTAATCGATTTCGATCTGCCCCTGACGGATATTTTTGCTGTATTGGGCGATTCTCCTTCCATTCAACGTGGAACCGCTAACTGGGCACTCTCGATGTTGCCCCTCTCACGCCCCCCTTCTACCCACAAATACAAAATGGGGCATCTTCTGCTAATCTGTGGCTCTCAAAAATATGCAGGAGGTGCACTGCTGGCAGGATTGGGCGCACGATCGAGCGGTGTAGGAATGCTGACGATCGCCGTTCCTCAATCGCTCAAACCGATGCTCTCCTCCCACCTTCCTGACGCTCTAGTTGTGGGCTGTCCAGAAACGCCAGAAGGTGCGATCGCCACCATTCCCTCATCCCTCCTTCCTTTCTCCTCCTTTCAAGCGATCGCCTGTGGCCCCGGTCTGACGCTAGAAGCCAGCGCGGTCGTTCAGCAAGTCCTCGAAAGTAACTGTCCTCTTGTTCTGGATGCCGACGGGCTAAATAGTTTGGCGGCTCAAGGCACCATTCCCACCCTTCAAAACCGTCAGGCTCCAACGATTCTCACGCCTCACTTGGGGGAATTTAAACGACTTTTTCCTGACCTGGACTCTACGACCTGTCGCGTGACTGCCGTCCAATTAGCCGCAAAACAAACGGGCGCGATCGTGCTAATCAAGGGGGCAAGAGTGACGATCGCAGACGCTCAAGGGCAAACGAGAATTAATCCAAACAGTACGCCTGCCCTGGCGAGAGGAGGCAGTGGTGATGTGCTGACGGGACTTTTAGGCGGATTGCTGGCGCAGCAGATGTCTATTCTAAGAGAAACATCGATCGTCGATCTGGTTCAGACAGCGGCCTGGTGGCACGCTCAAGCTGGGATTTTGGCGGCTCAAACCCGCACCGAACTGGGTGTAGATGCCCACACGCTGACTCAGTTTTTGATCCCGGCATTGAGGGCAATTGTGAAGTCATAGAATTTTCGATTTCTGTTGCTGACTTTACACAGGGGTGTGCTACTATTTATATCCGTGGGACAAATGGGTCGATGCCCGAGTGGTTAATGGGGGCGGACTGTAAATCCGCTGGCTACGCCTACGCTGGTTCAAATCCAGCTCGGCCCATCTCACAGTAAACTTGATATAGTAAAAAGAAAAGTTAGAGTTTTTCCTCTACTATATTAGTTGTTCATTGCCCGTGTGGCTCAGTGGTAGAGCACACCCTTGGTAAGGGTGAGGTCATGAGTTCAATCCTCATCACGGGCTTCAGTTTAGAAACTTTAAGTTCTAATCAATCTAGGAGCTTGAGAATTTCAGGTGTCGAACTCTCAGAACTGCTAAAGAGACTTGAGTTCAATAAGTTTTTGGCTTCGTTGCCTGGCGCTTTTGCCCTCCACCCCCCAATTATGGAGGACTTTAAGACTAGATTTTTGGCTCAAAGTCCCTCACTCCTGGGAGATTTGGGGGGCTACTTGGATTGACACCCGTAGCGAAAGATTTTATCGAATTTACGTTATTGACAGCGATCGGCAGTTGCTCTAACCACAGAACCCAGGTTTGAGGCAAATTCTGCTGTGTAGTTAAAGGGCGATGAGCCAGAACAAGTCATGCGAGAGCGATTGGCGCGACGAGGCGAGAAGAAAGAGTCTGCATTCACGACTAGATTGCTTCCCTTAAGGGATAACCCTTTGACGACAAGCGAGTTGCTCTTACCACTGGAGAGTAGCGCCGACAAAAAGGTGGCGTTAGAAATGGTTCCTGTCGCTGGATTGATGCGCGTTAGCACTGCAATTTTTGCACCGCCACCTGATCCATAGTTCGTTAGCCAACCGCTGCCTGCAAAGCGCCGAAAATCTTGGCTGGGAGTCCCTTGCGTTCCGGTAGAACTAAAAACCCCATATAAGACGCTTCCCCCATCCCAGATCAGCCCATAGCCTGTGCCATCATCGTTTGTCACTTCATAGTCAGATTTGCACCAGGTGCGTCTGCCGTTGTCAAATCGAATCATGCGCGGATCTTTGTTGACACTCGAAACTTGCTGATAGCCAATGTAAATACTGCTTGTCCCGATCGTCACCGAGGCTCCGCCTTTAGCTTTGATGGTGGCTTCAGTGTCGCTACAAGAAAAGGTGACGGCTCGTTTGACCGAGGCAACGGGTGCAGCTTGAGCGGGGGTAAATAGACTTCCTCCTAATAAGCTTGTGAGCAGCAGGGTGGTGAGCAGTGTGGAATGAGATCGATTGCTCAACAAAGACAGAAATCTTTTCGTCATCTAGAGTATCTCCAACAAAATTGGTTCAATGTCTTGGGTGGCCGTTTCTGAGCGATCGTCAAAAACGAGGCAGACTACACCAATTTCTTCTAGATTTAAGCGATGAAACAGGTCGAATTAACCCGCTTTTTGCTTAAATGCACGCTATGAATGACCCCTGATAAGCAGTTCAGTTTGTTTGACAAACCGATTGCACTCTAACTCAGAAGCTTAATCGAACTGGTGCGAGTTTTTACTGAAGTTTCAAAATTTCCTTGAGAGTTTGGATCTTCTCAAGTGACTTTTCTGGCTTTGAGCAGAAGTTTCCGGTTTGTAGCTGAAAATTTTGAAGGACTAATGAAGATAACACTGAGAAGTTTATGCCAAACCTTATTTACGGGCTAATTGCAGGGGGAATTGCGCTCAGTCCGATCGCTGTCCAAAATTCTGTGTTGGCGAAAGCTTCAGGGCAACGGTTAGATGCCAATTTGCCGATTTGTTATCTGCGAACGGCGCGTCAAAAAGTAGTAAATCTGAGCCGTTTGTGTAATGTGCCTCAGATAAAATCTAAACCACAGATGACGGTATTAAACTTTGAGAAACAGGGCGATCGTCTAATTGGACAAGTCCGAAATGATACTGGAAAAACAGTGCGGTATGCGATCGTCAACTACACAATTACGCCAGAAGGTTCTCCATCTTCATCTGTTTCTCGCTTTGTATATGTCACACCAGAATCTCTAAAACCGGGACAGGTTGGCACGTTTGAAGGAACGCTAAATGAGTCGGGTAATGTGGCAGTTGGAACGGTGGAATGGGAAGGTGAACAAAAGCAAGCAAGAAATTGATAAAGAACCTAGTTACTAATAATCTTGCTGAGAATCGCTACAGCAACGTCATGACGATTACGCCTGTGACCATGATAGCTGCACCAAGTAATCGTTCTTGTAGTCCTGATTCTTTAAATAGAAAATGTCCAAATAAAACACTGATCAAGGCGCTCATTCGCTTAATGGCAATGACTTGAGTGACCAGCGTGTAAGTAACGGCAATCATTTGAAAGCTAATCGCCAAAGCGTGAAATAGCCCGATCGTCGCCAGCACTTTAACATTGGGAAGAATCTGATCAAAATGGTGGCGCGACTTGTAAAGCACGATCGGAAAGATGCCGATCGCTAAAAATAAATACAGAGCGGTTGACCAAAACAACGGAGAAGAATTCACTACGCCTACTTTGTCGAAATTGGAGGTGATACTCCAGAGGAATGCGACCATCAACATCAGACGACTACCTTTTTCTCGCAAAATGGCCCGCAACGGAGCAAAATATCCTCGACTGCGTTCTCTCAGATTTAATACATACGAGCCGGCTACAATCATAAAAACGCCAATCCCATCAGCAACGCTAGGCGACTCGTGAACAATCAGCGGCGATGTAACCAAAAGAAACAGCGGTGTCAATGTCACGATCGGAACCGTCAATGACAAATCTGATGCTTTAATCGCTTTAATATATAGCGTAAAAGAAATCACATTAAGACTGCCTCCGATCAGTAATGCGATCCAAAACTGAGCATTGAGTGTCGGAATTTTAGTCAACAATAATAATGGGATGAGGAACAGAGCTGAGAATACGATCGAGACCCAGGTCACAATATATTCGTCAATTTTTCTCAATCCGTATTTGCTAGAGACATCTTTCAAAGACTCAAAGAAAGCCGTTAAAATTGCAAATGCCAACCAAATCATGACGATTCCTGTGAGTTCCTCAACCCTGACTGCGATCAAATTTTTGCATCAGCCCACGTCTGCCGCATGGCTAGAACAGGCCTTGGGAAACCTTAACACCGTTTTGCTGGATCATTCTCACTGCGAACGAAAAGCAGCAGGCGTAGCGCTCAATCTGATGTTTCGCTATCCGTCGAGTGCAAAATTGGTTCGATCGTTGACGGCGATCGCTCAAGAAGAATTGCAGCACTTTGAGCAGGTCAATCAGATTTTAGAACGGCGTGGCATTCCGTTAGCGCCTCTGGCTCCTCCCCCTTATGGGGCTGGGTTAAATAAGCAAATTCGGCGGAATGAACCCGATCGCCTCCTCGATTCCCTGTTAGTGTCTGCGCTGATCGAGGCTCGTAGTCACGAACGGTTGGGTTTGTTGGGCGCACACTGTCCCGATGCTGAACTGGCTCGATTTTATCGGGGACTCATGGCTTCTGAGGCGCGTCACTATGGCATTTATTGGTCATTGGCAGATGAGTATTTTGAGCGATTGCTTCTCACCGATCGTCTCCAATCCCTTGCCCAGGTTGAAAGTGACTTATTATCTACGCTGCACCCAGAACCCCGAATTCATAGCTAATGAGTAAAATTCCGATTCTTCAGCCAGATCAGTCCTATACGTTTAGAAGCTATTTTGAGATGCCGTTTGAGCCAGACGACATTCTGGCAGAATTTGGTTTTTCATTAGTCAGAGCCTCTCTAATGCTTCCGCAGTTTGTGGCGGGACTCGATCGCTTACAAGATCTCAAACTCCGAATCGAAGAGAGCTTACCTTTAGTTAGGCTGACCAGCGAAGCTGCTCGTAGAGAATTGCTGATCGCACCGATTTTGATTGATGTAATTCACTACACACGCGCTCAACTGAGGATTGAGTATCCCTTAAACGTTACAGAACAACTCAAAGGAACCCTGGACTACTATTTGCAAGCTGCCCAAAAACTTTTAGTGATCGAGGCAAAAAATGCTGACTTGACCAGGGGGTTTACCCAATTAGCAGTCGAGTTAATCGCGCTCGATCGTTGGACTGATTCAGAACAATCAGTTTTTTATGGAGCCGTCTCCACGGGTGACATCTGGCAGTTTGGATCGCTCGATCGAGCCTCAAAACAAATCCATCAAGACTTAAATTTATATCGAGTGCCCGCAGATTTAGAAGCACTCCTCCGCATTCTGGTTGGAATTTTGAGCGCTTAACCTACAGAAACTTGTGAACATTCAATATCGTGATTTTCTGATTCGCTCTTGGCAAAGAGCCGATCGCTCCACCGCCGCTGAGATGATTGGTGCTGTGTTGGCTGACTATGGGTTGAGTTGGGAGCCGCTAGGAGCCGATCGCGATGTCTTAGAAGTTGAGCAATGTTATGAGGCGATCGGGGGCGAGTTTTGGGTGATTGAGCATTCTGATCGACTGGTCGGAACGGCGGCTTACTATCCCATCTCGCGAGGCAAAAAAGCGGTCGAAATTCGCAAAATGTATTTGTTGCCAGAGGCGAGAGGGCAGGGATTGGGAAAGTTTTTGTTGCAGCAGTTAGAACAGACGATCGCGCTTCGTCACTTTGAGCAAATCTGGATCGAAACTGCCAGCGTTTTGAAGGAGGCTGTCCAACTCTACGAAACCAGTGGCTACCAACCGACAACGGGTGTTGAAACTGCGCGGTGCGATCAGGTCTACGTCAAGTTTCTCAAGTCCTAATCTCAAGTCCTGATTTCAATGCCTAACAGTTGATTGGCTTGTTGAACTACGCGCTAAATCAACATGAATTCGACAGAGTTTTTTCGCTTCGTGATTCAGCACTTTCGCCCCCCAACTCCCCAATCTGGGGAACTTCCGGATGGGATTTTTTGCTCAAAGTCCCCCAAACTTGGGGGATTTAGGGGGCTGCCCGGAGCGATCACCGCAGCAAAGGATTTCATCGAATTCACGTTAAATCACAAACTCCTCGATCGCACGGGCATCTTCTAACGCGATGCTGATTCTAAACTGTTCGCCAGCGTCACCGCTAAACTGCAACTGAATGTAGTTGTCTGCGTTTCTTGATTGCACTTCCAAAAAGATGTTGTTTGCGTCGTCCAAAATAGATAAATGTAGCTGAGGGGGCAAAAAGGCTGCATTGGTCGGATGCACTTGTAGCAGAATTTCGGTTTGCTGATTTTCTTGAGGTCTGAGTTCGATGACCAGAGCAACGGAGTGGTGAGCGAGTTGAATGCCCAGATCAATTAATTTGGCGCGTCTGGGAAAGTCGATCGCGCTGTCTCTCCCTCGATAAGCAAATCGAACTTCTGAAGGATTGAGCAACGATTCGACGGTCTGCCAGCCGCTCTCAAAAACGCCTTGAAACCAGTGATTTAAGCTGACTAAGCTTCTAACGACTTCAGACTGTCTCAACTCGTGTAGATAATCAATTAAGTCTTCGGGCGATCGTAAGCTTCGCAAAGACAGTATTTCTGAATTCACGGTTGGCGTAAATCCCAATACGATCGCTTCTTGCAATTCCTCATTGATCTGCACCACCACATAGCCAGCCCGATCGTCCCATACTTCAGGAGGTACATAGCAAGTCGAGCGATCGCGGCTCACAGGGCGACACTCCAAACGACCCACATTGGGCAACACCAAATCGGCTACGTCAGCACAAAGTCTCGTAACGGGATTCCAGCAATCGCTTGCGGTCAAGTCGGTCGAAATGCCCATCAGTTGTAGATAGTCGTTGATGACAGAAACGGCCAGCGTGTTGAGTTGAATCTGGGCCGCTTTTTGGGGAGTAGGCTGCTCATTGGCAAACTGTTGTGCGATCGCGATCGCCGATCGAGGAATAGGCAACGGCAAAGAAAATTCTGAGTGTGTGCTAAAAGTCATGACAAGTCCTCCTTTACAAATATCCTTCTGACTCACCAAATTTACGCAAGCGAGGCATACATTGGCGCTGATAAAAGCTGCTCAACGTTGGAATGGGTAGCCCAAACTCCTCAGAGAGTTCTTTCCAGCTATTTTCGGGAGGCAGTCGTCTCAAAATCAAAATCTGACAGGTGACAGCAGGCGATCCTTTGATATGACTCCGCAATTCTCCGTTTGGGTCAGATTCTGCCCAGGCTCTCACAGCTTCGAGGAGAGGAGGAATATCGGGACTCGCTATCAGGTTGTCTACCGGATCAAATTCTGAATCTTCTCCTAATCGCCCAAACTGCCGGGGAGGAGCCGTGATTTTAATATCTTCGCGCTCTTTGATAAAAAAGTCTTGTAGCCGTCGCCGCAGGTAAGCATTAAGCCAGGTTGCGACACCAGCCGCGTCGGGATCATAGGGATCAGCCGTATCTCCCTCACAGAGGTTGCGACAAAAATAGACCCAGGTTTGCTGCAACGCATCGGCGTAATAAGGCTTGTTTTCCTTCCAGAGTTTGGGAGCGACTAAACGAATGATCTTAGTTAAATTTCTCTGGCGTACAGGGCTGCCTCGATCGTGTCCACAGGCCTCCCTAACTAGCCGCCTCAGCGTTTCCTCCAGTTCACTCATGCAACAAACCTGATCAGTAGATTCCTTTCATTTTGTCGAGAAAATAGAAGGTTTGCATGAATTCCAGAATCTTTTTGGGGTTCATCCCTCTCGCAAAGCAGATTACCCCCCAAGGGGGAACAGATCATCGAAGTTCTCCCTCATCCCTCGTTTCCGCAGAAGATTGATCAAAACATTGGGATAGTCTGTAATCAATCCATCTACAGCCAGATCGATCAAGCGCTGCATTTTGGTCGCGTCATTCACCGTCCAGGGGATCACCGGAAAACCCGCCTTCTGAATTTCTTGTACCGACTGAATAAAATGACGAGACTCTGGGATCAGCGTTTCAAAATTGGGGGAATAGCGATCGATAAACCCAGTTTCTTTAACCAATGCTGCAATGTTGCCGTGATAGCGCTTAAAGTCAAAGCCAGCGAGAAACGGGGAAGCAATTCTAGCTTGAGACAACAGCGTTCCGGGCTTATTGCGATACTGACGAATCAGAGCCGCCGTCTGAATCTGAGGCTCCAAATTTTTGACAGCCCGCAGCACTCGCCACTCAAATGATTGAATCGTAACGCGATCGCTCAACCCATACTCTCGCACCAGATTCACCAACTTTTTGGCAAACAAACTGGCCCCAAAGGTATCGCGCGATCGCAACGGATTGATTCTTAAGGGATTAACTTTGCATTCGATCGTATATTTCACCTGCGAATCGGGAAAGTGCTGCATCTGATGTTCAAACACTTGAGCAAGCGTGGGAATTCGTTCACCGGGCACTAATTGCTGCTCAGGAAAGCGCATCGGATTGGGATTGAGAGACCCACAATCAAACTGTTGCACCTCTGCTAAAGTCAGCTTGCGAATCAGTCGTCGAGGATAGCGTTTGAGATGGCTGCCATCGGGATTGAGACAGAGCATATGAGAAATTTCGGGATCGTGAGCGACGACCAACACGCCATCGGCCGTCAGTCCCACGTCTAACTCCAGCGCATCCACTCCTAGACGGGTAGCCAGAGCGAAGGCGGCGATCGTATTTTCGGGCATCAATCCTCGTGCGCCTCGGTGTCCAATGACTTGAAAAGGGCGCACTTCAGCAGACTTGAGAAGCTCAAAACAATCCGTCAGCATCGGTTCTGTCTGAATTGCCATGTCACTACTGAGAATGAAATGTAAACTGGATCACATCTAACATGCCTATAATCCACTCTTCATCATCGCTTGGTTTGGCCAGGTCGCACCGAAAAAAGCAAAACCGACCATTGCAATCGATCGCTACAGTGAGAGAGATGTTCTAAGTCGCTGCCTCTGGTAAAGTTCAGAAATAAACTGGATGACAAGCATTATGATCAAACGACTGCTCAAACAACCTGTTTTCTGTCTGGCGCTGTGGATGGCGGGCTGTAGTGGGGCGCTTTCTAATCGAGATGTGACGGTTACGCCAGAAGCGATCGCGCCTACCCAGTCGGCTCCAACCCAATCAGCGACCCCTGCCGCTCAACCCGCCGTGAGAACGGACGACCCAGACTATGTGGCGCAAGTGGTGCAGCAGGTGGGAGATGCGGTAGTGAGAATTAATGCGAGTCGGACGGTGCAGCAGCAATCTCAAAATCCTATTCTGGATCGCTTTTTTGGCGGAGACAATCAGCCTCAAGAGCGGGTACAGCGAGGCACAGGGTCGGGGTTTATCATCAGTCAAGATGGCCAGATTGTAACCAATGCCCATGTGATTGCGGGTGCCGATCGGGTGACGGTGATTCTCAAAGATGGGCGGCGGTTTGAAGGAGACGTGGTGGGAGTCGATCGCGTCACGGATACGGCTGTTGTCAAAATCAAAGCGACAAATCTACCGATGGTGAAGTTGGGTGACTCGGATAATTTGCAGCCCGGACAGGCAGCGATCGCCATTGGTAATCCGTTGGGATTGGACAATACAGTGACGCAGGGAATTGTCAGCGCAACGGGGCGATCGAGTGCGGATGTGGGCGTTCCGGCGGAGCGGGTGGAGTTTATTCAAACGGATGCAGCGATTAATCCTGGCAATTCTGGCGGGCCGTTGTTGAATGCGGCGGGGGAGGTCATTGGCATGAATACGGCGATCATTCAAGGCGCACAGGGGTTGGGGTTTGCGATTCCGGTTAATACGTTTCGGCGCATTGTAGACCAACTAATCACCAAAGGTCGAGCCGATCATCCCTATTTGGGTGTGCAGATGGTGGAGTTGACTCCGGAGTTGCGATCGCAGATTAATCAGAGTGATGCTGGCTTCAAAGTTGACAGAGATACGGGGGTGGTCGTGGTGGCGATCGCTCAAAATTCGCCTGCGGCTCGTGGGGGGATTCGTCCGGGTGATGTGATTGAGTCTGTGAATGGGGTCGCGATTCAGAATTCTCGACAGGTGCAGCAGCAAGTCGAAAAAACGAATGTGGGCAATCCGCTACAGGTCACGATCAATCGCAGTGGTAAGTCACAAACGATCGCCATCAAACCCGCCCAACTCCCCGAACGTGAACCTTCCTAAGTAGAACTCCATGACCATCTGAAGGGTTAATCACCATCAACTAGTCACTTCGTATCGTGAATTGTCCGAGTTAAAAGCATCAGTCGATCGCAGATGAACATGTTTAGTCGGTGATCAGCTATGAGATCCCTCTAGCGCCCCTTAAACAAACGTGAATTCGATGATCATCTTTCGCTACGGTTACTAAGCCGGGCAGCCCCCTAAATCCCCCACCAGTGAGGGACTTTGAACGAGAAATATTGTCTCAAAGTCCCCCAAAATTGGGGGGTTGGGGGGCAGAAGTGCCCAATAACGAAGCGAGAAAACTCCATCGAATTCACGTTAAACAAGGAGGAGCCGATTCAAAGTCAGCCTTTTGAAAGGGAGTCAGGGGATTGAAAGTCGGTAATCAAAGAAACACTGTCGATCCGCAACCTACTGAATCTATCAGATAATTTTTTCAAACAGAAAAGTAGGGGCGCTATGAGTGTACAACGTCCCTACTGATACAGGCTTTTTGAATGGATTGAATCGACTACACCTGAACACAGATAGGCAGAGGCTTCAAGAAATTGGCGGATACATAATCAGCCAGACGAGTCCCCGAAATATAGCCGTTGTCTGCATCCCATTGAAAATGTACGCCCAGATAAACCCGGCTTCTCCCGTTCTCTAAAGCGGCAGACGAGAAACTGTCAAACGTCCGCGTGATCGATTGACCTTCCAAAGACGGATCTTCTGTATCAAGCTCAAACGTGATGTCGTCAGTCCCAAAAAAGTTTCTTAGAATGCCTGCATGAGTTGCGCCAAAGGTGGCATGTCCTGAAACATAGGCTGGGAAAGCGGGCGAAAAGCGGCTGCCGTCTCGATTCACAGATAGAGGGGCCCAGGATTCATCGCGATCGGTCGCAGGATTATTGTCTTTCTCCGCCATCTGAATGGCTGTCTCGGGCCGCCACAGGTCGATTTCTGTAGAATATTTAGCATCCCAGGCAACAATCCCAGCATCTGCAAGGGCGAGGGCAACCAGCGCAAACAGTCGCGCATTCTCCGCTAGAGACAGTAACTGTTGTTCAGCAACAAGCTGCGTCATGCGAAAAAGATGTCCCGGTGGCTTGTAGGTGCCGTCGAGGTCATTGGCCCAAAAGAACGCGATCTCGGTTTGTTGGGGAGTGCGATCGCTGGATGTATCTGATCCCAGCCGTTTGACCTCATTGAACTGCACAGCATATTCTGCACTCCGCAGCATTTCATTTTTAGTCGCAAACCCGCCCGGTCGAATCGGTCGAAACTGAGAACCACTGGTCATTGTAAAAGGACGCACCTTTCCCCAATTCGGTGTAACTGCCATCGTGCCTGGGCTTGTCGGTCGCCAATCTCCCGGATTTTTGCCGCACACATAAGGAGCCATATTTTCAGACCCATCTTTGCTGCGTTTGGCGATGACGACATTGGCGATCGCCTGTCCCAAAATGCGTCCATTCTCAATCTCTAGTTCCGTTGCGCCAGCTTTGATTTGCTCCAAAGACTCCGCCAAACCCTCTTTAAAGAGAATTTTTAGATCGTTCAAAACAGGCTGCATATTGGAATGAGTGGTCATCAGTTCCAGGTTAATTGCACTCAAAACTTGATGAGCCGCATAGGCCGCCGCAGCTTCGGGAGAAGTATCAATCGGAGTCGGCAAACTAATAAGATAAGGCTGATGAGTTTTAGCGATCGAGTTAATCGCGTCATACATCGCCGCGTGCATCATTGCCCCAATCCGAGTGATCCGAGTCGGACTGGCCAACTCGTTCTTAGATCGACGAATCGCTTCCAAATAAACGTTGTTCCAACGAATGACAATATCAGACATAGTGAAATTTCCGATGGGTTGAGTGGAATGATGTTGCTCAGAATCGGTAGAGCGCCCAAACAGCCTGCTCCATAGCGCCCGAAAGCAGATTTTGTAATAAACCATGAGCCAACCGCAGGATCAAAAGGTCATATCAACGCCTGAGAGAGAACGGATTGTTTGTGTCCCTGCGCTGACTTCTCTCAACTGTATGAACTGCGATCGCCCATCGTCAGTAACCGATCGGGTAATATTCTCTAGCTCTGCCATTTTCCAAGATCAAAGGCAATGACCTCGCAGAACCAACTTTCGCCAGGGTGTCTGATTTTGCTGTTGCCAAAAATGCAGAGAATTGTCGTCGATCGCTTTCGTCGTCGCAGGGATGTCGAAGGACACCTACAAGTCTTGCAGCGCAGCCATCCTACCCGCACCTACATAATCATTTTTGACCCATCAGAAATCAATTCTTATGAGGAGCATCTTTGAATTAAAAAATCACTCCAATCAAAGAGACTGAGCGCTCGATTGATTTTTCAAGTACTCAAATACGCTTTTGTCGCCAATATCTGGAGGAATTTGTTGAATCGCTTTACGAATTGCGAACACCACAAACAAAACCGCCCAAACACCCAATAAGGTCGCTTCCCACGAGCCAGACAAGTTAAACAAATGCCCCAAAAGCAGCATCGGAACGATCGGCACCAGCAGTTTAGTTTCCAATCGGTTAAAGCAAAACGCCTCTTTAAAGAAGATTCCAGTCAGTGCAGCAAAGGTGAATCCAACGCCCAAAATCGTGACCGGATGCTGATAAACCTGCAAAGCCAGCGGTTCACTCTTGCCAAAAGTCAGAATCAGCGAAGCAACGCCCCCGATCGCCCAAAATGTCTGAAGCGCCAAATGCAGTGGCTTTAAGTAAATGTGAATCATCCACAAACTAACGCCCAACGCCGCCCAAAAGCAGAAATAAAGCGGAGTCAGTAAACCGATCGCTTGACTGCCTTGCGAGAGAACGAGTCCAGTCCCGATCGCAAAACTCAGCGCTGCCACCATCAGACCGCCTCGATAGATCACAACTCCCTGGCGATCGCGCTCCGTAATCGTAAAATCTCCAAACTGTCCTTGATAAACTTCGGGCTGTGTGGCTTGCTCAATCATAGGTCAGGCATGAATCACATCTGCCCCTATCCTACTGCTCTAGGGCGGCAAGTCGTTCTTCATCTGCGATCGCCTGAATCGCCAGCAACAATTCTTCTTCTTGCGCCTCAAACTCTTCTTCTGGAATCTCGCCCATATCAAACGCAAGTTGCAGCGTCAGCAGTCGTTTGCTCAAGTTTTCTGTGTCGTCAAGTTCTGTATCGGCACGTTCTTGAATTTGTTCAGCAATCCAGCTAAGTCCGGTGATGGGGGCAAACAGTAAGCGAAGAACCATGATTTTTATTGCTCAGGAATGTTGTTTGGGTGGTCTGGATTGAGTTCTGATTGACGCAGCCGATCGTCGAGTTTTTCTTCCCAATTTGGGTCACTGACATCGATCGTGATCATGCGTCCTGCTGCTTTGGAGCGATCGACATAAGCATGAAAGGCTGGAATGTCTTCTCGATGCTCCAACATGTATCGGCGCAGTTCATCTAAGTCCATTGCGTCATAGTTGACTGATGTCATGGCTCATACCCTCCGCTCGGTTTAACTTCGTAATCCAAACCTTCGCCAGCAAGAACACAGATGTTTCCGGTTCTTTCATCAATACGAACGAGGTCGATTGTTTTGAATTGCCATCCTGGATAAATCTGGTTGGTTAAACGATAGCATAATCGATAGAGTCCTTGTGCCTGGGCAATTGTGGGTTCCATGAAGTATTAATTCTCTATCGATCGAGTTGAGCAAAATTGTAAGGTGCAGTGAAATCGTTGTAGCGGATTTTTAAGCGTTGATCAAACTGTTGATCCAAAGCTTCGACCTGAGCGCTAAAGGTTGCCTCGTCGTCCCAACAAATCAGGTAAGCCGTGTTGTAAATCATGGCCTCAGTGAGTGAATCGTTTTCGACCACCGCTTCTGCCAGCGGATTGAGCGCATCTTGAAAGGCTTGAATCACAGTGCGTTTGCGATCGCTCATTGCCTTCTCAATTAACTGTCCGATCGAGACAATTTCTTCCATACCGAGAGACCTGCCCTCTAAGCGATCGCGCTGACTGCGAAGAATTTCATCCTCGTCCATCAAGGTTCGCAGTTCAGCAGCGGCATCCCAAAACAGTTTGACGCTTACTTCTCGTCGTCCAGCCAGCTTGTCAAACAAATGCTCCAAACTTTTGCTGTGGGGAGCCGTTAGCTGCTCAGTCACCGCCTCCCAATCTTCGATAATCAACCCAAACTGTAGCGGTAGTAGGGTGCGATGTCCCGCGTGCATGGCTTGTTCAAGAACTTTTTCATGCCCCAACAGATTGCGACGACTGGCTAAATACCGTTCTTGCTGCGCTTCTGAGTAGAGAAAGGCAAATCCATCAACGGTATGACTGTGAACGGGCTGTTTGTCTAAGCCTTCTAGCTCCAAACTTTGCGGCCCAGGGGTAGGAAAAATCCCGTATAGGTAGAGTCCGTAACTCATAAGAAAAATGGGGGGCGATTAGATAGGTTTCGCCGTCAGAACCAACTGAAGTTTTGCGTGAATCAAATCTAGTTGGGCCACTCCGATGTCAACGCTGCCCTCGACAACTACGCCTGTATTAAGAAGACGATCGAGCAATTCTAAAATAGAAGGACTAGCAGAGGTTTGACCGGGATAGTATCCTCCGGCTTTCGGTAATAGCGTGCCCATTTCGCCCAGGTCAATGTTCAAATCAGCAGGATCAATCTCAAAAATATTGCAGATTTCAACCACCTGTTCCGCCAACTTTTGCAAACTTTCTGCCGCTCGCTCTAATTCTTCGTCGCTGAGTTTTCCTTCTTCCATTCGACGAATCACTTGAGCCTCCATCAGTTGTTTGACTAGCTCGACAATGGTCAACAACAACGGAGCAAGCCCCCTGTCCTTGGTGGATTTGGGAGCATTGATAATGGCGAGATCAGGCGGTTCAGAAAACACTGGGTCACTCGGCTGAAGGTTGCTTCAATTGTAGAAGGTTGCGGTTAGCTTTTATGCTAGAGAGTTCTCGTTTGATACAGGCGGTTGAGCCACTGGCGACGGGCTTGACTCGATCGCATCCGACCGATTCCAGCAGCAATTCTGGCACGATCGCTTTCACTCAACGATAGCTGACCCAAACGATTGGCAGACCGACTACTAGGAATCACGCGGCTCGTCGCAATTTGCTTCATCGTTTTGACGGTAATCATAAGTCATCTAAAAGCGTTTCTAGGGAGTTGGGAAGAGATTCGGAACTAGATAGCTCTGGAGTCGAAGCGGGACGAAGCCCTTTTAACTCGGTTTCCAGGCTCTCAACGCGCTCTATTAGTTGGCGATTGGCCTCTATCAAGCCCTGAGACTGCTGGCTAAAGTGAGGATTGTTTTCCCACCAGTTGATGCCCATTTCTCTCGCTTTATCAACTGATGCAATGAGTAGACGAATGCGAATGTTAATCAACTCTGTCGTCGCAACAGAAATAGAAATGTCTCCAGCAATCACAATGCCTTTATCTAGCACTCTTTCTAAAACATCTGCCAGCGTTGAGCCGGGAGTCGAAGTGGTGATGCCTCTCGCAGCGTCTCGTCCAACCGCAGAGCGCATGGGGCTAGTTGTCATGATTCAACCTCGGCAGGAACTGATTGAGCCGAGAAAAGCCGATCGCGATGCACAACCAATCCTTTTTTCGCCAATGTCCGAATGGCATCCAATGCTTGCACTCGCGTCAAGCCTAAATCACTCTCAATCTGGGCAATTCTCACGGCACCTGATTTCAGCAAATACTCATAAATCTCTTGCTCGTGGGCAATGCTGGCTTCGGTAACAGGCGCTTCTTCTGGTAACGCTTCTGGCAATTCTTCTGGTAATGCTGCTTCGGCGGATTCGGTCAATTCGCGAAATAGCTCGACTAGCTGTTCTTTGACGGTCAATTCTGAGGGTTCTTCCAGTTCTGTAGCGACCTCGGCAAACGGAATGGCATCAGAGGCTAACGTCTCAACGGGAGTTTGTAGTAAATCGTTGTGCAACATGTCATTGAGCGATTGCCAGAGAATCTTAGTTGCATCGTCGATCGCTATGCCAATCCGAGACAGCAACACGTCTGAGCAAATTTCTCGAAAGTCTGCATTCATGGGAGAGACGGGAATCTCATGTTCTTGGCAAACTTTGGCGATCACCAGGCACGATCGCAGTCCCGAAATTTTTTCACCTTTGGTTTTGACTCGAAAGGCTTTGACCAGGCGAACAATCATCAGGGCACTGGCGCGATCGACTTCAGTTTTTTGCACCAAAATCTCTTGCTGAGTCAACTCATCTGGCTCAGGCATCGTGATCGTCACCAACCGATCCATTAGCGCATCTTGAGTCGAGTGAACGCCGCAATACTCTTCTGGATTAGAGGTAAAAATTGCTCTAAAGTTTGGATTGACGCGAATATATTCCGTCCGATTGCTGCTGGGGGGAAGGACTAACAGCTTCTCTTCTAAAGCAGACAACAGAACGTTATTCACCTCTGGACGCGATCGATTAAATTCGTCATAGACCAGCGTAAATCCTTCTCGACAAGCCAGTGTCAACCGAGAATCAACCCAGTTTTGCTTAAGTTCATCCTCAATTTTGACAACGCTGTGAATGTAGTTATCGACTACTTTTTTGCGTGTGTAGCCAGACTGATTGCCGATCAAATCAGAGCTTTTGGACTCATCATCTCCATAGATCAACATGATTGGACGAGTCAACAGATCAGCTAGATGAAGCGCCAATGTGGTTTTACCCGTCCCGGCTGGGCCGCGCAGATGTACTGAAAATCCAGATTGCAAATAGCGCAAAGCTCTAACAGCAACTCGCTCGATCGAAGGTGTACTGACAAATCGGCGGGGGCTGGCACGAAGAACAGTCGTCACGGTGATGAATCCTCAACTAAACAGTGGAATTAAACAGTGAAATCTTCTTGAATGCGGTAAACACGATCGCGCTGTGTCACTAACCCTTTTTGAATCAGCGATCGCAAGGCATCCACCGCTTGAAACCGACTGATTCCCAACGACGACTCGATTTCCGTGAGCCGCGCACCTTCCATCAAATCGATGTACTGATAAATTTTTTCTTCGTAGTCGGCTTCGAGAATGGGAGCCGCGATTTTGGGCAGGATCGCGCTAGTCGCTTGGGCTATTTTGACCTGGGCTGGAGAAGTCTCTAAAACCGTTTCAGGAAGAGGGGTAGAAGCTTTTAGCGGAGCGGCAGACTTCTGAGCGATCGTGGGCACCTCAATCGAAACATCTCCCCAAACAGCACTTTTTAGACTCGCGTGATATTGCTGAATTTGCACTCGAAACTCTGCCAGACTTGCCAACAAAGCCTTCATTTCGGTGGTGCGATCGACTTGATTTTGGTGCAGCCTTGCGGTCAATTGTGCTGCTTGTTGTTGTCGGGTAGCGCTGACTTCTGATAAGTAGGTTTGGAGATTCGATCGCAAGGTCTCTGTAAAAGCAGCTAGATGTCGAGTCAGACGAATTTGCGTTTTGAGGCGCTGTTGTCGGCTCTGATCAAGCAAAAGTTCTGTTTCGATCTGTAAGTCTTGAAGCTCTGATTGAATATCTTGACGTAGAGAAGACACGCTTTCATTTAGAGCAACTCGAAAGCTCTGAAGATCATTGGCCAACTGCTGTGCCATTAATCCTCTTTCAACTTCTGTAACTGTCAAAAAACTCGCGGTTTGCTGTTGAAGACGTTGGACAAATTCACTTAAGTGTTGGGCAACTTGTTGAGACTGCTTTTGACGCTGCTCTTTTGCCTCGCTCAAAAAAGATTGAGTTTTGTCCTGCAATTTTGAATAGAAGGCTTGAAACTCTGCATTGCGAGCACGATCGTTACTCAGCAGCGTTTCTCGAAATAAACTTAGGTCGCTACGAAGCTGAGAGGCTTTTTCCTGACGGTCTTTCTGAGTCAACGTTAAAGCTTCACTCACCTGTCTCCGACGCTGGATTGCTTCTTGTTGGCGCTGCTGTTTTTGCTGTTGCCAGGAGTCTTTCAAAGCCATGATTAAAAGCGTTTTTGCAGAGAAGATTTATCTATCTGAGTAAACAATGAAACTGGGGAGCGCCAGACTCAACCCCCCAGCATCTAACTTCTAAGCAGAAGGAACAGCAGCTTGAGAGGTCAAACCAACTGCTTCGGCATACTTCAAATAGGTCTCAACAGAAGCGATAACGATGCGAGCTTCGATCGCTAACAGTTCAATCCCAACGAGCGAAACGCGAACCCAGGCATCAATAACGATCCCTTTGTCGAGAATGCGATCGACGACTTCAGCCAAGCTAGAAGAGGAGTTTACTTTTTCAACAGCCATTGTTGTAATTCCCTGAACATGAGTGATTAGATTTCAGTCTGCCGAATCTCTTGGTTTAGACTTGCTTCGGAGTTTTCGGCTTCTGTATCAAGGTACGCTTCGGACAAGTTGAATTTGATTAGCGCAAACACGGAAGATCAAATGTCGTTTATTTAAACCGCT
>NZ_JBJPHU010000204.1:0-6078 GCF_052939515.1 Phormidesmis sp. 146-33 | reverse complement strand
TTAGGGGGCGTTCCTGGATCTAAAAGCGAAGCGAAGCGTTCATCGAACTGACGTTGAATTAATAGCCTAGCTGCAAGATTCATGGGATTTAGAAAGATTAAAAAGAGAGATTAAAACTGTCTCGTCCAGTCTTGCCAGCGTTCGATCACAACTTTTGTTTGGGTGAAAAACTCGATCGCTTGATGTCCCTGTCCATGTAGATCGCCAAAAAAGCTTTCTTTCCAACCGCTAAACGGGAAGAAGGCCATCGGGGCTGCTACTCCAATATTGATGCCAATGTTTCCCGCTTCGGCTTCATAGCGAAACTTACGCGCCGCTGCACCACTGGAGGTAAAGAGACAAGCCATGTTGCCATATTGACCGCCGTTGATGAGCGCGATCGCTTGGTCGATCGTTTCCAGATGAATCAGACTCAACACCGGCCCAAAAATTTCTGTACGGGCGATTTCTCCAGCCGGATCGACGTTTTGCAAAATTGTGGGACGGACAAAGTAGCCTTGCTCATAGTTGGTAATCTTGGGCTGTCGTCCATCGACCAAAACCGTTGCCCCCTCGTCGGCTCCTTTTTGAATCAACCCCTCAATTCGGTCTTTGCTTTGAGCGGTGATCACGGGCCCCATTTGTGTGCCATCTTCTAAACCAAATCCGACCGTACGCGATCGGGCCGTTTCTGCGATCGCTTCGGTAAAGGTTTCTTTGGCTGACCCGATAGTGATAGCGATCGAGGCGGCTAGACAACGCTGGCCTGCACACCCAAACGCACTATCCGCCATGATTTTTGTGGTCATAGCAATGTCGGCATCGGGGAGAACAATCACCGGATTTTTTGCACCCCCCTGACACTGGGCCCGTTTGCCATTGGCGGCGGCTCGACTGTAAACATACTTGGCAACGGGAGTCGAACCCACAAAGCTGATCGATCGCACTGTGGGATGATCCAAAATGGCATCGACGACGGCCTTAGTTCCATTCACTAGATTGACAACGCCCTTGGGAAAGCCCGCCTGCTCAAAGAGATGAAAGAGTTTTTGCATGGTCAACGGCACCCGTTCTGATGGCTTAATGACGCAGGTATTGCCACAGGCGATCGCGTAAGGCACAAACCAGAAAGGAATCATGCCCGGAAAGTTAAACGGGGTAATCATTGCAGTCACGCCCAGCGGCTGACGAATCATCATCTCATCAATGCCTTTGGCGATGTCTTCGGAGTTGTAGCCCTGCATCAAAATCGGAATGCCGCAAGCTACTTCAACGTTCTCGATCGCGCGTCTCATTTCGCCCTTAGATTCCGCCAGAGTTTTACCACATTCCAGCGTGATGGTTTGGGCAATGTCTTCAAAGTGGTCGTCGAGCAGAACTTTGAGTTTGAAAAGGGGCTGAACGCGATCGGTCGCGGGCGTTCGTCTCCAGGCTTTAAAGGCTTGACTAGCGGCTTGGACGGCGCGATTGACTTCACTAACGGGAGACAGCGGAACCTTTGCCAAAACCTCGGTCGTCGCCGGGTTGATCACATCCAAATACTCGGAAGAATCGACGATGCACCATTCACCATTGATGTAATTCTGAATAACAGTCATGCTGCAAATTTCTCGATGGTTTTATTCATCTTGCCGTAACAACCATTCTGAGAAAGTTTACGTGAATGGATGGCTAGAAAAATGTTGTTTTAACACGTCTAGTTTTGAGCAGTGCCAATAGTCGATATGAGAAATAATTAAATTGTCTTTGATTTGCAACTCGCTCCAGCCGTCGATCGCAATTCGGGGCTTCCAGGGCAAGGGCGTGTTCCAACTGAGTGTCCAGTCTGTCCTGATGTGGTCGTCAAGCTGTTGGATGTTGTGGAGATCCATTTTGACGTTGAGAAACCAGGTTTTGATCAGTTTGATCATCTGCTGATAGCGATCGCGACCTCGAAACTCATTCATCGGGTCTTTAAAGTAGACATTCTCAGCGTAGATGCTGTAAGTCTGATCGGCTGGAAACCTTTGGTAGTCGTCTCGCAGTGTGTGAATAATGTCCATTGTTTTGGTGGATGATTTAACCTGTCTTAGAGATTAATCGCTAAAATTAAATTGCAGACATACAAAACCTCAACGCTTTTCGCTCCGGTAATGCGTCTGAGATCCAATTCAGTAAAGCTGGCGTACTGGTAGTTAAATATACAAAAGTTTCCTGAGTACAAGAAGTGACGACTGAATCTTTTTACGCTGATTTGCCCGTGTTGAAGAACTTTGTGCAAGTCACCAATCCCAGAAAATTTGTGCCCGTTCCCCACGATTGGCTAATTGTGATCACAGATATTATCGGTTCTACAGAGGCGATCGAACAAGGGCAATACAAAACGGTGAATTTGTTGGGTGCCTGCTCGATCAGTGCCGTTCTTAATGTGGCTGAAACCGAGATTCCGTTTGTATTTGGGGGCGATGGGGCGACGATTTTGATTCCGATTACGCTGCTGTCACGAGTGAAGCGATCGCTCCTTGCGACTCAAAATTTGGCTAGAGAAGAATTCTCAATGAATCTGCGCGTCGGAATCGTGCCCGTGGCGGATGTGGCTTCTCTCTATCCCGTCAAGATCGCCAAGCTGAGAGTGTCGCCCAACTATGATCAGAGCGTCTTTATGGGAGGCGGCCTCACCTACGCGACTGAACTGGTCAAAAATCCCGCAACCGCCAGTCTTTACGCCTTAGCGCCAGATATTGCGATGCCCAAAGCTGATTTCACAGGGCTAGAGTGTCGCTGGCAAGACATTCGCAGTCAACATGGTGAAACGGTGAGTTTGCTCGTGCAGGCAAAGCCGAGCCACTATCGAGAAATTATCGAGCAGATAGAACGGATTTATGGCAGCGATCGCGCCAATCCGATTAGCCCCGATCGCTTGCATCTTTCGTTTGATAGTACAGCGTTGATGCGAGAAACCAAAGTTCGGGCAAGGCAAAAAAATGGCTGGGGCAAACTTCGCTATTTGATCAAAATTCAGCTTGAAAATCTGCTGGGTTGGGTGCTGATGAAATATAAGCTTAAGTTTGCAGAAATGCCCTGGGGCAACTATCGCCAAATTGTTACGGCTGCAACTGACTATCGCAAATTTGATGACATTTTACGCATGGTGATTTCTGGCAACGCTCAACAGCGCCAACAACTGACCGACTATCTAGAGCGAAAAGCCCGATCGAGTGAATTGGTCTACGGACTGCATGTGAGCGATCGTGCCCTTCTGACTTGTCTTGTTTACGAGCGCAACGGTCGTCAAGTCCATTTTGTCGATGGGGCAGATGGGGGATATGCTCTAGCCGCCAAAGCCATGAAAGCGAAGGTGAAGGCGATGTCGGGCAGCTAGTCTATTAGATTTAACGCCAACTCGATGAACTTTTTGGCTTCGATTTCAAATCCGGGTTGTCTCTCCAATCTGCCGTAAATGATGGACAATTTTGAGCCAGGTTGTCTTAACACTGCCTGTTGGAGAACGGATTCTGTTACATCGCGCAAATTATCCAACTATTTGAAGTTGAGCTTAAACGATAGGAATGCTGATGGCTTGCATTCTAAATCTGATTGGCTACCGCTACAACTCGATCGAGATTTTGCGTGTAAGGTGAGAAAAATAGTCTTCACCCTCATTCATACAGTTATGAACCCATCTGTGAGTTTAATTCGTGCAACCTCCTACGATCGCGACCAACTGCGAGACTCGATCGAATCGCTCCTTCGACCGCTAGGGGGGATTTCTGCCTTTGTCAAACCGGGCGATCGGGTTTTGCTCAAACCCAACTTGTTGACGGGCGCACGTCCGACCAAAGAATGTGTCACTCGTCCAGAAGTGGTTCACTGTGTAGCGCAACTGGTACAAGAAGTGGGAGGTCAGCCCTTTTTGGGAGACGGGCCCGCCTTTGGTAGCGCCAGAGGAGTCGCGATCGCAAACGGCTATTTGCCCCTGATCGAAGCGTTAAACCTACCGATCGTTGAATTCAAAGGCAAACGTTACGAAACGGTGAGCCAGGAATTTAATCATCTGCTGCTGTCCAAAGAAGCGATCGAAGCCGATGTGGTGATCAATTTACCGAAAGTCAAATCTCACATGCAGTTGACGCTGACAATGGGGGTCAAAAATCTCTTTGGCTGTGTTCCTGGCAAAATGAAAGCCTGGTGGCACCTGGAAGCCGGAAAAGATAGCGATCGCTTTGGGGCAATGCTGGTCGAAACGGCTCGCGCGATCGACCCAGACCTGACGATTTTGGACGGCATCATCGGACATGAAGGGAATGGCCCCAGCGGAGGTGAACCCAGAGAATTAGGTCTATTGGCGGCTTCTGATCAGGTGTTTGCGCTCGATCGGGCTGTGGCCGAGATTCTTAAAGTTGACCCGGCGATCGTACCGACGCTGGCGGCTTCTCAACGGTTGGGGCTGTGCCCCGAATTGGCAGCGATCGACTTTCCCAACCTGCGTCCAGAAGACTTACAAATTGCAGACTGGCGACTGCCCGACAAAATGATGCCGATCGACTTTGGGGCCCCGCGCGTCCTAAAATCCACCTTCAAGCATCTCTACATTCGCTTTATCAAGGAGCCAATGGCAGCCTACCGCTAGAGCGCGACCCAAAATCCTACGAGAAGAGGCACAGTGGTTTAGAAGTTAACTCCTGGCTCTGTGCCTTACATTTCTTAACAAATCCTCAAAATTAAAGAATTAGTCAAAACATCGTCTCAGAGGGGGTTGTACTAATTTCTAAGTGAGTTTAACTAAATATTCATGGTTTCTTCAAAGTTTTTGGGCTGAAAATTCAGTGAAGGGACTGAAGTAACGAAGTAAACCCCTGAAATCAGTTTGTCAACTATGCAAGCTCTACTCGCGACCGTCAGTTTAATTCTGTGGCTCGTTCTTATGGTTTGGGTGTACTCTAACTCTCCTCAGTGGTTTTTTGTGCCTTTCTTCTTCATCACGACGTTTGCCTATTTGAGGCTCATGGAGACAAGCCGAAGCTGAGGAATTGTCCTCTATTTATTTTGCAAGCGGAATTAAGAGAAGCCGTTCAATAAGATGGCTATTCAATAGAATGACCATTCGATAAGAGGTCAGTCAACTTGGAGCGATCGTAAGCTTCCAAGGTTAGAGTCGCACAGTGTTGCCAAAACGAAGGATATCAAAGCTTGAGATAGCTTATGTTTAGATCTCAGTGAGACATTAACAAACGACTGCGAAAGAAAAACGAGGCTGGACTTCCACCCAAGCGGATCAACTGCTTTGCAATACTCTGAACTTCGGGTTGTCTTCTAACCTTCTTGTTTGAAAGATAAACGCCCAGTAAGGCCTGATTGAGCAATTGATGAAACCGAGTGTGAGGTAACTGAGCAACACTTTTCGTCGCGTTTTGGATAAAGTGCTTAAATCGCTCAATCATTTCATCGCTGTTTTGGTAATAGAAACAGAAATTTAAGTCGCCGTTGATCCGGTCTTCTTCTTGATCAATTAGATAGTCTAGTAGAATGTGTAAACCTTGAACCCAGGGGAAATAGCTGTCCTTAACCTGGCTGATGAGTTCATCTGGTAAGTCTCGATCGAAGGCATAAGCCACTAAACAAAAGATGCCCAGCGTTGATCCAGCGCAAGCAGAAAATTCATACCAGCGAAGTTCGGGAAGGTGGCTCTGGTATAGAGAAAACCAGGTCTTTAAGCGGGGAACTCGCTCTTCAACTTTGACATGCTTATGAACTTGCAAATCACAGTAATAATTTGCCAACTCATGCAAGGTTGGAGCAATCCTTGAGTAGTTAGGAATTTGACGCAGCGTAGACTGACAAGTGTTAACCAATTTTTGTAAGTAGCCACCATCCGCTTGATCGCTGCGAACTCGATAATAGTGAGTCCTTTTTGCATCGGGTGTTAGCGCCTGAACTAGCGACTCATGCAGAGCACGAAAATCTTCAGGATCAAGTGAAGTGCTGCGATCGCACAGGTTGTCTAAGTAGTCGCTAATCGTTTGATAGGCCACAATAAATCGAATGGCTTCTGGACAATGACGTTTGGGGTCTACCGGAAGCTATATGCTAATGTGTTGTAAAATACTTTTTGTCACTTAT
>NZ_JBJPHU010000203.1:0-6211 GCF_052939515.1 Phormidesmis sp. 146-33 | reverse complement strand
TCAGGATTCCACTTTTTGGGTGAGTATTCAATCAAGTCATAGCCGATCGCAATCACCAAATCAGCTTGATCAAATCCACAGCTAATGTAGTCTCGCTGCTGCAACCCAACGGCCCACAGCGCCAACGGATGCTCAAACGGAATCACACCCTTGCCCATAAAAGTATTGGCTACAGGAATATTCAATTGAGTCGCAAACTTAGTCACCATGTCGCTGGCGTTGGCTCTGATCGCTCCATTGCCTACTAAAATCAGCGGATTTTTGGCATGAGAAATCGCGATCGCTGCCTTCTCAATGCTGTGAAACGAGGCGTAGGTTTTTTCGATATTGTCAGTTGCCAAAGGTTTACCGACTACAGGCATGGCGGCGATGTTTTCGGGCAGATCAATATGGACGGCTCCCGGTTTTTCAGATTGGGACAGCTTAAAGGCTTTGCGGACAATCTCGGCCGTATTGCTGGGGCGAACGATCTGCGCGTTCCACTTGGTCACCGGAGCAAACATGGCCACCAGATCCAGATATTGATGAGATTCGATATGCATTCGATCGGTGCCCACCTGTCCAGTAATGGCGATCAGGGGAGCGCGATCGAGGTTCGCATCTGCCACTCCGGTCATCAAGTTAGTCGCCCCTGGGCCGAGCGTAGATAGACAAATTCCCGCTTGTCCGGTGAGTCGCCCATAGACATCGGCCATGAAGGCGGCCCCTTGCTCGTGGCGCGTGGTAATGAACTGAATCGAGGAATGTTGTAGCGCTTCCAAAACGTCCAGATTTTCTTCTCCAGGCACGCCAAAAATGTAGCGCACACCTTCATTCTCCAGACAGTGCACCAGGAGTTCAGCCGTATTCATGTCGCCCATATTGCCCCCAGAAAAAGTTTTAAGCCAGGTCAGAAAGAGGTTTGACCGAGTGTTGTAGAGTACAGTCGCAAGTCTCGCCTCGTTTATAACTTACATCCTTCAGAAGTCACCCCTATTTTTCCCAGACCGTTTTGATGTTGACAAACTCGTGGATGCCTTCTCTGCCCAATTCGCGACCATAGCCCGATCGCTTGATGCCCCCAAAGGGAAGTCGTGGATCAGATTTGACCATACCGTTGATAAAGACTGACCCGGCTTCGATCTCATTGACGAGGCGATCGCGTTCCGCAAAATCGTTCGTCCAGGCGCTGGCTCCCAATCCAAAGGGCGAATCGTTGGCGCGATGAATAGCTGCATCCAGATCAGGAACGCGAAACAACAGCGCAACCGGGCCAAAGATTTCTTCTGACTCTGCCGGACTGCCAACCGGAATCTCGCTCAAAATCGTCGGCGCATAGAAGTTGCCCGGACGCTCGATCGGCGCTCCCCCAATCAACACTTTGGCTCCTTGTTTGACCGCTTCTTGTACCTGTTGGTCAATGTCTTTGAGAATATTGGGAGTCGCCAGCGGGCCAATTTCTGTCTCAGGCAACATTGGATCGCCCACCTTCAGCGCACTGTATTTTTGAATGAGACGCTTGGTGAATTCATCGGCGATCGCTTCCGCCACAATAAACCGCTTGGCGGCAATACAAGACTGACCACTGTTGAGCATTCTCGCCGTCACCGCCGTCGAAACCGCTACCTCTAAATCCGCACTAGGCATGACGATAAAGGGGTCGCTGCCGCCCAATTCCAACACCACTTTTTTGAGATGCTGTCCAGCGATCGTTGCCAAACTAATCCCTGCGGGTTCGCTTCCAGTCAGGGTGGCTGCTTTGATGCGATCGTCCGCCACGATGCCTGCCACTTTATCCGCCCCAATCAGCAACGTCTGAAAAGCGCCTGTGGGAAAGCCCGATCGCGTGAGAATCTCTTCGATCGCCAGGGCAGACTGTGGCACATTAGAAGCATGTTTGAGTAAGCCCACGTTGCCCGCCATGAGAGCAGGAGCCGCAAATCGAAACACCTGCCAAAACGGAAAATTCCACGGCATCACAGCGAGAATCACACCCAACGACTGATAGCGCACAAAGCTCTGAGTTGCGTCTGTCATGATCGGCACGTCTGACAAAAACTCAGCCGCATGTTTTGCATAAAACCGACAAACTGAAGCCGATTTTTCAACTTCTGCGATCGCGGCCTTCAATGGTTTGCCCATTTCCAGCGTCATTAATCTGCCAAAGCGATCGCGCTCCTCTTCTAAAATCCCAGCCGCACGAGTCAGCCAGATTGCCTTTTGAGCGATCGGAATGCGGCGATACTCCAGAAAAGTTTGTTGGGCGCGATCGATTCGATTTTCCAACTCTCGATCACTGAGCGCGTCAAATGTTTTTAGGGTTTCTCCAGTTGTTGGGTTAGTTGTAGCGATACCCATGACCCACACCTCCAGGTTAAATTTGGGCAGCGATTGTGAAGGTTAATTCCTTCGGTCACTCCCATTGTGAATCCTCTCCTCAATTGTCTATTAAAATTTCAGACACCGCCATTTTTCTTAAAGGCTTGTTTCCTGTTTTAGGGTCATATCTGTAACTTCATAGCTCAATCACTTCTAGCAGTACTGAGTCAATTCAACTGCTGAAATAGGCTTGCTTTTAATCAATGATTGAGTCACCTAACAGACCTTAGAAGTCTTGTGAACCGTTCGTTTGTTTAAGCGTGAAAACGTTTAATTCATTACAAATTTAGATGTAAACCACGAAACATCGATCGCTCATAGGAGAATTAAATAATTAGCTGCCTTGTAATTTGTGATACTGGGACTTAATTTACAATGTGCTGAAATCTGCTAACTATAGGAGCGATCAAGAAGATATTGAAAGCTTAATTAATTATAATCTTTGAGCATTCACTCATTCTTTACCATAGGATGTGATTAATTAGATTACTTAAGCTCTCATAGGCAGCTTGCAGCTTCTCTCGACGAGAAAGAGAAATTGTCAACCTGCGAAGCCATTCTAAGCCATTGCAAACCACTCATCAAAAGCGGCTCTTTAGTCGCCAAAGCGCTTTGTTAATGGTTATTAGGTTAGTGGATTGATGGAGCGAGCTAAGTGCTTGGACTGACCTTAGAACTTAAAAGATACGGATCTATATGAATATGAGCGTAGGCCGTAGCAAGCCCTTGATCCTGGCTGTGGACGATAACCAGGACAATCTTTTCCTACTTGAATATCAACTTTCCGAAGTCATTGACTGCTTTTTACTCACTGCGACAGATGGCGAAACAGCACTGACTCTGATCGCCGAGAAATCTCCCGACCTTATTCTGATGGATCTCTTACTACCAGGCATCGATGGAGTTGAAGTGATTTCTCGGCTCAAGCGATCGCCCGATACCAGCCATATCCCAATGATTGCTTTAACCGGACTGTCACAAGAGGACGCAAACGATCGTTTAAATCAGTCCCGCTGTGACGACTATTTATGCAAACCCTACGATTTAGAAGACTTGCAGACGGTTATTCATCGCCATCTGAAGGTGCATTCTCTCCTCTAGGGCGACGGGCGTTGTTTTGCGATTCCCGAAACTGAGGCGTATCAGCCAGTACCGCGATCGTGCCTGTGCGTCCCGTCTCAAACGTAGCATCGCTCAACACATCAATCACATCAATTCCTATCACTTCTTTAATTAATTCACTTAACTGAGGATGCATGGCTTTATCCAGGTCATCTCTCACTTTTTCGGCTAATTCTTCTTGACCATTGTCTACCAAAACCTTTTCTGGCTTAGTGATGGAGTCTTCTAAAATAATCACCACTTTGCCATCAAAAATTTGGCACTGTACACGGCTGGGCTGATGTCCAAGTTGAGTCCGATAGAGGGCTTGAATTTTTTGAGAAAGGGCACGTTCTAGCTGTCCACGAGTGGGAGTTGTTGTCATATCCATTATTAGCAATATTAGGTATCCATAACAAAGTTGTCTTTGTTTTAGTATTGTTGCAGTTCAACGATCGGATATAATCCGCCTCAAGATGGGTTTAAACTATCGTGTAGAGAAATGGCGTAGAGAAATCGAGAGAGTCAGACTTAAGTGTTACAAATGGGTCTGATTATAGGCTTTAGTTCCCAACAATTTAAAGCTTATTCTAATGTTCTTTAACAGTTTTATACGGTAAAAAGCTGTTTTGATCACACAGTTGGTAACTGAAACCTTTAGCGTGAGTAACCCCTTAGAGATAACTCGAAGCGACCCCTTGCGGGTAACTCGAAGCGACCCCTTGCGGGTAACTCGAAGAGATCGCTTTATCTAGTTTCTATCCAACCATTGACGATCGTAAGCGCGATCGACAGCAAGATCAAAACCCACAGGATAAAGCCTGGAATAAAGGTAAGCAGCCCAATTCCTCTGAGCAGCCACACGATCGCCGTTAGCCCCAAGACAACTAAGTACACAACGGCTCTCGAATTCGTCGATCGACTCATAGCAGGTTCCTCAACAGCATTAAAACATTTAGATCAGCAATTTAGATCAGCAATTGGCTTTACTGTTTTGCTTGCAAATTCTCAGACCAAATTCTCAAAACCGACCTCTCAAACCTGAGATAGAATATCCCGGATTTTTGTCAGTCAATAATGCGAAATTGACGGGAAGATTAAGAGTATACAAACTTGTGAGCGTGTGATGGTGAAAGCAACTCGATCGTCATACACTCTAGCTTAGACTGCTGGAACGGATGAGGAGTGAAATCAAAATGGCTGCTTCTATCGAACCCAACGCGATCAATTTCAGTGTTGCCAATCAATCTAGGGGACAGATCGATCGGATAGCCCTTCTACAAGGCGAAGTTTTGCTGACCACACGCGCTTATTCTGCTTGGGGTGGGGCGGTCACTGCTCGACTATACCTGCCTTTGACTCCAGATCAAGTCTGGCAACAGCTTACCGATTATCCTCGCTGGACACAATATTTTCCTGATGTTACCCACAGTCAGGTGTTGCACTCAGGAATTAACGCTTCAAACAGTGCAAAGCGGCAGGTCAAACGGCTCTATCAAAGTGCCAGCAAAGCTTTTTTGGTCTTTAGTGCACAAGTTGAAATCTATCTCAAAGTTTTAGAAACTCACCATCAGCGAGTTCAGTTTTATCTAGAATCGGGCAGCTTTAGCGACTTTTTTGCCGACCTCAGCCTCGAAGCCTACGAAAACGGCACTGTTTTAACCTACTCCGTTCAGGCAACTCCGACGATTCCTGTCCCTGGACTCTTGATCGAGCAAGCCATCCGCTTGGATCTGCCAACCAATCTGAGACAAATGCGCCGAGTCATGTGCGCCTGAAAAGTTGTGCGATCGGGTGCGTCAGGCAAATTATCCCGCTTCACACCCGTTGAATTCACAGCATCAAACCGCTTCGCCAAACACTTGATTGAAGACTTTCTCAACTTTGTAGCCAGAATCGATCGATTCCATCGGGTCTTTTCTCAAACGGTGCCGGAGACACAGGGTGGCGACGCGACGAATATCATTAACGGTGACTTCGGTACGACCTTCAAAGGCAGCGATCGCTTTAGCAGCCCGGTTAGTGACGATATCGCCGCGCAGTCCGTCTACATCTAACTCTGAGCAAACCTGAGAAATCTTGACGCGCAGATCATATTCAATGGCGATCTTCTTCAGCCGTTCTTGAGCATTGACCAACTTTTGCTGAAGGGCATCCTGTTCGGTTTGATATTTCTCCAAAAAGGATTGGGGGTCTTGATCAAACTCGGTGCGCTGTTCGACAATCTGAACTCTCAAAGCAGGTTCTTTAACGGTGCGAATCTCGGCGTGCATCCCAAAGCGATCGAGCAGTTGGGGGCGCAGTTCTCCTTCTTCAGGATTGCCAGAGCCGACCAAGACAAATCGAGCCGGGTGGCGAATGGAAATGCCTTCTCGCTCAACCGTATTCCAGCCAGAAGCGGCAGAATCGAGCAGCACATCGACTAAGTGATCATCCAAAAGATTGACTTCATCGACGTAGAGAATACCGCGATTGGCCTTGGCGAGTAACCCCGGCTCAAAGGCTTTTACCCCTTCAGATAGGGCTTTCTCAATGTCGATCGTTCCACAAACGCGATCTTCGGTTGCCCCCAGCGGCAGATCGACCATGATCACTTTTTTCTGAGCGACGGGCACGTCTTCACCCTGCTCGATCAGTTGCCGCACCGCATCCGCCATCATTTCAGGATCACTGGGATGACTGTTAAACGGATCGTCCGCAACCACTTCGATCTCTGGCAACAGGTCAGCCAACGCCCGAATCGTCGTGGATT
>NZ_JBJPHU010000202.1:0-6238 GCF_052939515.1 Phormidesmis sp. 146-33 | reverse complement strand
ATCAGTCGGCGAAGCGTCAAGAATCACCGCTCCTTTAGGACGGTGAGTATGTCAAGTGTTGAGTGTACCGTTTGGGTCGGATGCGATTCGGTGGAAGGAAACTCTGGAGCAGAAGGGCATTCAATTTGATGCGATGATTCATCCGCAGCTACCGATGATTGAGTTTGCGCTCAAAGATCTTCCGCCCCGTTTGGTTGAAAAGCTGGAGGCGAAGTTTGGCAAAAATGTTAACGATCTGGATGAACTTCGTGTACCCGATGATTTGCGAATTATTCCTCCCGCGGATCATACGTGGGCAGAATCGCGGCAGGATTCAGGCGTGGGGGCGCTGGCGTACAACCTATTTACAGAAGAGGTCTGTCAACAGCTTCAGGCATTTCAGTTCGATGAAATAAAGGTTTTGGGTATCCGTCACAATGACTTTGCTGGGGAGAACTTTGCCAGTAAGCAATGGCGCAATCAGTCTGTGAGTGTTCAGGTGGGGGAGTTTGAACTGCCGGAATCGCATCCAGAGTATTACCGTTATAACGGCACCCCGATCGTCCAGATCGACGACAAGAACCTTGGCACTTTCTCACCGGATACTCCTAAGCTACCGATCGGAAGTTCTTTTGAAGCTAATCTACGTCCTGAAGGTTCCAGCGTGGTACTGAAGTTGAACCCTGATTCCATTCAACTGCCTGAGCCAGTCCTCCCCGGTGCCGAATCGGTTCAAAACTCTGAACGGGATAGAGATCAATGGCGCAGGGAGATGTTTTCAGGACTGGTGACAGCCGTTGGCACTACCTATGAGCAGCAAAGGTCAGGTGATGCTGAAATTGCTCAGTTTAAGGTAGGCAACAAGTGGACTGCCTACGTTCAACCCACGGGTGACTTTATTATTCGGAATGAAGCGAGGCGCACGATTTGTCGAGGGAATCTGCATACGGGCGAGGAAACAGTGCCACTGTCAGAAGATTCTGCTGGTGAATTAGAGAAAATGTTGGTGGAAAGGGAGCATGTGCCCCAGCAAAATAGACAACGACTATGCCATTTATCAAACTCCCAGCTAGACTGACCCTGGAAAGGTTAATAATGCATCCAGCAGTGTGGGGTAGGTATTACCTCTTTTACCTTGCGGGATAAACAATACAATGAATGTACTGATGAGTGATTTGGCATATGTCCGCACGGGATGTTTATCATGATGTTGTGAAGGCTGCGTTGATCAAGGATGGCTGGAAGGTGACGGCTGATCCTTTGGCGCTGAAGTTTTCGACGCGGTATAAATTGCAGATTGATTTGGCGGCTGAGGCTCTGGTGGCGGCGGAGAAGGATAATCAGTTTATCGCTGTGGAGGTGAAGAGTTTTCTGGCGCCTTCAACCGTTTCAGAATTTCATGCCGCGCTGGGACAGTTTATTAATTACCGCATTGCGTTGCGGTTGAAGCAGCCAGAGCGAGTGCTGTATCTGGCGGTGCCGCTGTTCACCTATGAGGAATTTTTTCCAGAGGAGGTCGTCCGCATCAGCATTGCGGAGAATGCGGTGAAGTTGCTGATTTTTGATCCGGATTTGCAGGAGGTTGTGCAATGGATAAGCTAGAGCAATATCGGGTTTGGATTAAGCAAATTTTAACGGAGCATAGTCGGTTGAAGTCTTCCTACGGGGAGATTGAGGAGGTTGTGTTTTTTGATGAGGAGCGTGATCACTATCAGTTGTTCAGTGTGGGCTGGGAGAATCGACGACGGGTGTTTGGTTGTACGATTCATATCGATTTGATTGATGGCAAGATTTGGATTCAGCATGATGGAACGGAGGTGGGGGTTGCGAATGAGTTGGTGGCATTGGGGGTGCCGAAGGGGGAGATCGTGTTGGCGTATCAGCCTGTGAGTGGGCGGCGGCTGACGGAGTTTGCAGTGGGGTAATGGTTGATGAAGGATTCGGCGGTTAGCTCGTTGGGGAGTTTGGGCGATCACACTATCAGGATAAAGCTCGAATTCCTGGATCTAATCTTTTATCCTCTGATCATGATTAGAGATTGCTTTAGCGATCGTTTGCGGGTTGCTGCCGATGCTCAGGAGTGGAGCGATCGATTGCAGTTGGGTCTCACTTCATCCAATGATTAATAGGCAAGAACTTGACGGTGCTCAATCTAGCCTACAGAGAGAGGGGAGATCGCGTTGAAAATAAAGGGAAAGAGTAGCGATCGTGTGCTTGCTGATGTAATCTAAGGCGATCGAGAACTGATGGGGCTGTGGACAATGGATGCAGATAGGATTATTTTTAGCGCTCAGTGGATTGCAGTTAAGGAATCTCCGAGAGGATTTCAGTATTTGGAGCGCAAGGGTAAGGATTCTGTTGCGGTGTTTCTCTTGAAAAGAAGTGGCGAAAAGCCGGAACAGTATGAAGTTTTAATTCGCCAGCAGCATCTTTGTATTGATAATCGAGAAGTGGATGGAAGGTTCAGGCTGTTTCCCTGTCCGGTTACTGGGGCGTTAGAGGAGGGGGAATCGCCGGAAGCGGCGGCTAAAAGAGAAGTGTATGAGGAAACGGGCTATCGGGTTCAGGCTTTGCCGATGGGTCAGTATATTGTGGGAACTCAGGTGAATGAGATCTGCTATCTGTACTATGCTGATGTCACAAACCTGAAACCAGATTTGGCTCAACAGGATGGCACCTATATGGAGTCGATCGCCAAAAATGAATGGCATCCGTTTGAGTACCTGGAATCCTGTGATTTCTCAGCCTGTCAAATTGGCTACTTGAAGCTACAGAAAATGCTCTTCAAAAACAATCAGTAAAATTCTAGAGTTGGGTAACTATTGCTGCTTTAAAGACTATGTCAACTAACTATTTAGACTGGGTTGAAAAGAATAGGGAATATTTGATCAAGCAAAGCGAGATGTTGCAAAATGCGATCACGCGCATGGCAAACAATTCATTAGAAGTGAAAAAAGTTGGAATAACCGTTTGGGCAGCAATAGTGGGCTTTGGGTTTACCAATCGAAGTGCGGTTTTATTTGTGTTGGCATTTGTCGCTTTTGCACTATTCGGTGTTCTGGATGTTTACTACTTGTATTTGGAGCGAAAGTTTCGTGATAACTTTAACCGATTAGCCCGAATTTTAAGTGGGTATATCATTCCTGAAGATCAGGAATGGATCGAGAAAGTTAAAGGAAATTTTCTCAAACCCGACAACTCAACCAAATTCCTCGGACAAATTCCTAACACGCTCAAGTCCTGGGCAAACCTGCCTTATTTGATTACGTTCTTGATCACAATTTTGCTTCTAGTTGTGCCACTACCATCCAAGTAGAGCGGATTTATCTGATTAAGTTAGAAAAATGGGAAAATTCAGATAGTAATATGACAAAACTCTCTTTTTTCAGGGTTCACAATGACAAAGGACAGAAGCTCCTGGATCATTACGTTCAGCCTATATGCAATAGGCGTGGGATTAATTTGGTAGAATCACGTCCCGATGCAAATCGTGGTGATTCGTTAAAAGCAGAGTTCAGCTCAGATGTAGTACTCTGGGACGGATCCGTTGAACCTGGTCACGCCTACCATGCCTTCAACGAAAGAGCAAAACAGTCGGGGAGCAAGTACGTAGTTGTTAGTAGAACCCCGTTGCCTCGTAATGTATTGGCTTACAACCAATTCGCTCCAATTCATGGCGAAGCATTTACTAACGAGGTTTTAGGAGCTTGGCTTGATCGATACCTATTTACTATTCTTTCTGGTCAACGTTTTATACCTGATAGAACAGATAATTTCAGTAGCCCGATAGCAAGTCAATATTGGATGTTTAACAATGCTGCCGATGTATTTTTAAGCTTTCGTGGAACTCAGCAAAAAGCTGTAGAAACATGGAGTCAAAAATTTACAAAGGCATCTGATCTCACTGTCCGGATAGTGCCAGAAGCAGAATACTCATACAGGACAGAGTGTGTTACGCTTCAGCAGATGTGGGAAGGTGTAGCCCGGCTAGGACATGAAATAACATCAACAAGCAGAGCCGTTATTTTTCTGTCAGACGATTACTTCGATTCCTTCTGGACTTGCTCCGAGCTACTCTTTCTGATTAAACATCGAAGTAACTCAGACAGATCTATTCGACAAGCTTATATTGTCTTAGACAAGTCTCGTCCTGACTTGACTCCTCTTCTTATTGGGGCTTCTCAACTACCAATACCCTCAATAACGTCCGCTCAGTCTCATCGTTTATTCAAAATTTTGAATAATAGTGATCCGCTCACAGTTGGTCCTGATACAAGAATTCCGCCTTCAGGTCCTGCTAAATTACTATCTCTAGTGCTTCGCCCTACCTTTGGCTGGTACGACCCTGAATTTATGAAAGATTCTTTCTGGAAAACGGTTCGAGTACCTTGTCCACATTGTCGTCCGCGAAATCGTCGCCCAGAACACGTTGATTGGGAAAGGCACCTTAATTTAACAACTTCTGATCCACAAGTTGACTACTTCGGTTACTTTTCTACTTCTCCGGATCAACTTGCCAACAGAGTCGTTGAATGTCCAAACTGTCATAATCGAATTCGCTTACAAAACAATCGCCCTCCCAGAACCCTCTGGTTTCCTATTCAAACGACTGAACGGGATCAAACTCGCCCTGTCATTGAAGAATATCCAGTTTGGGAAGTTGTTGCCTAAAGCAATTTGTATCGAACACGCACGTACATCAAGCACGACAGGTGAGAATTACCTACCTGCAACCCTCGCTGCATCTTCAACGCACTTACTAAAGTTATTGTATCCATCGTTGTAAACCCAATCATAGGTTGGGAAAACCTGGGACATACTAACATACGTCTTCGACATATAAGTATACGGGCTGCGCTGTTCGACAGTGAAGCTGTCAAAAGGATTGTTCCCTTTCAAGTCAGGTGTTCCGTTTATGTCCTTAATGTTATGAATGTATATTCCTAGCATTCCATTGCCACGTTCGCGACTTCTCTCAATTTCATATTTGACCCACTTACGTTCGGATGTCTCAGTTCCAATCAGCACAACGGTAACAGAGGTATTCTGCAAACCTGAATTAATGAGCTGTTTGAGTGAGTTTTCACCTGTTCTCTTCGTTGATTCCCAAAGAGAGCAATCCCAATAACCAGCTTCCTGATAACCGCTTTTTACCTTGGCATGGTTTCGTACAACATTGACTCGCCAAATATCTTGCTGGTAATGAAAGCTAAAGAAAACTCTTCTAGTCATAAAAACTCCAAGAACCTGACCAAGTGAATAGTACTATTGTATGTAGATGCTGCCTATAGCGTCAAGTCTCAAATATTTCCTGAAGTGTACTCAATATGTAGTAACCTAAAGAGTAGGGTGGGCATTGCCCTACAAGTTTTGCCAGAGGTATAAACCAAAGCCGAAACTGGAAAAGAAGCCGCATTGGAGGAGTCGGTTGCTTGAGGGAATTAAGAAGAAGGGCAAACCCCAGACAACTAGTCCAGGGCAAATGAATCTGTGGGATGAATGAGCAACTTCTTCAGAGATTCATAAGGTGGCAAGGGAATTTGTTGAGGCAAATTGCTACAATTCCTAACTTGCCATGATCCGAGATTAAACAGGCACAAACCCCTTGGTACCAGGTAATGAATCCTTGAAAAGCTGATGGTTCGTGGAAGAAGAATGCTATTACAAATCTTTGGGAATGCCTGAAGCTGTTAAATGCTACATTCTACAAGTCTTTGCACGAGAGAAGAGAACCCCCACACATGTCCCCCTCTCCCCCTCCACCCTCCCGTCTCTTTTCCCGTTCTCACCCTAAACGTGGCTGGGAAGTGTCCCACTGGGGCAGACATGTCAAGAGTTAACTCTGCATCGCTTTTCCAAGTTCCTCCGAGGATAGCCGGTCCCTTCGTTCGCCATCCCACCTCTACTCCAAACTTTTCCCATTGTGAATTGTACTTCTTAGGGCTACCACACCTCTGCCAAATTTTCTTCTGGACGCTAAAGCCAAACCTGCCATGGCTATACTTCACCCAAAGTTGATCGATCGTGCGCAGGTCAGCACAAGGAAATTGCTGTATATCCTGATCTCGAAGATAGAACTTTTGTCCCATACCTTCGTACATACTTTTGGTAGTTTCTTCATCTGCTTCTTTCAATTGCCCTGCCTCCAACAAAGCTTCTAATTGGGTGTAGTTTCCTTTGGTAGCATCAAGCGATTGGTTTTGCTGGGGCGCATCTATTGGTTGGGGGAGCGACTGTCGGCGATTCGCGAGAATAGAAG